>NZ_JBHIPT010000015.1:0-3942 GCF_042196205.1 Bartonella sp. AP21QHHD
ACCATTTTTAAACACAAGAGCCTCATCATACACCCAGCAATTGCCATCATGAGAGAGGTTATCTTCCTTTTCAATAAAGCCGCCTAAGGTACCTGCTTTGATATCAGAAAAGTCTTTTAATGCTTTAATGCGATAAAGGGTATGATTACCAAATACACGCGTTTCATTTGTGAGTGCAAACTTCTTTTGCATGAGCACAATTCCTTTATAAAGAGATTTAATTTTTAAATGAGATGTTTAAAGGAGGGCGCCCCCACCGCGCCCACGCGTTATTTAAGCAGCGTCTTTTAGTGACTGATTATCATCACAGATATCATTACGAATTTTTGCACGGCTATTCACAACAGCATTGCCATAAATTTGCACATGATGATCAATATTTGATTTGCCATAGACCTTGGCATGATCATAAATCCTTACAAAGCAACCAACACGAGCCGAGCCAGAAACCTTGGCATGACCATAGATACTTGAATAATCCTTAATCCAAGCATTACAAAAAACATGGGCATTATCATAAACGCGCGCCCAGACATAAATGCGTGACTTGCCATACACACGAGCATTGCCAAAAATATAGCCACAAACATAGGCACTTTCATAGACACGGGCATTGTCATAAACCTTGGCACCATTAGAAATAGTAGCGTTATCACTGATTACGGCATTACCATAAACATGCCCACAGACCTTAGCGTTATCATGAATTTTTGCATTATCATAAATATGAGCGGTTGTATCAAAAACCAATGCCTTGCCATTAACGATAGCATTGCCATACACCTTGGCACCTCTGAAGATTTTCGCATCATTATAGATTTTAGCATTTTCATAAACAGTTGCATTGAAAAGAACCGCGGCATTATCATAGACCCAGCAATTGCCATCATGGGATAAGTTACTTTCATTTTCAATAAAACCGCCGAGGTCCCCCGCCTTAACATCATCAAAATCTCTTAGAGCACGTATACGGTGTAAAGTAAGACCATCAAAAGTGAATTTTTCATTGGTAAATTCGTATTTTTTTGCAGGCTCTTGTTGATTAACAGGCGCGGTTTCATTTGCAATGGAAGAGATAACGGGGGTATTTTTTGATATAGTTGTCATAATTAAATCCTACATGTTTATAATTTTGAATTAACACCCTATAAGGATGCCGGGCGCTCAAAACACGGCATGTAGTCCGTTGTTACGCTTTTCCCATAAAAGGGTATTGTATAGCGTAACTACACCCGACAAAATCACTATATATGCTAACAAAAGCATAAAAGATAGTCAGTTTTTAATAGGATTAGGTTTATCGTAACCTCTTCGCTACATGTTTAGTGTTTTGATCACTTAATTATTTATATAGCAAAATACGTATTTATTGTCAAATAATATTTTATCTTTTTTGATATTTTTTTGTATTTTTTAAATACGTTGTGTATTGATAATATCTTATGCCTATTAATTGCTTCTTTTATATTTATGTGCTTTTAAAGCTATATTACGGGCTTTGTGAAACGATTGCGTATTTTCTGAATCTATACATTTATAATATTTAGAAACGCTCTCATAATGCGTATTTTTAGCTTTATAACCTATCATTTTTTTACTAAATGAATTTTAAATTTTTTGTGAATTTTGTTTATAAGGGGCTCTAATTTAAACGACCTTAATAGCACCGCGCTCTTATAACAAATGCTTTCATTTGCATTTTTGCTTTCTCTATAGCTGTTATGTTCTTTACAGCCATGGCATCATTTTTCAGTTTCATAAGAGAAACGATAAATAGGATAATTGTGATTTATTGCCTGTTATGAAAACACTTATGAAAACATCTCAATAGAAACTGATCATTATAGAGATGAGCAAAATCCCTTTTAATAAACTTTTGTCATTTTTGTCAGTTCTTTTTAGAACCTATATTATTTTTTTTAATGAGAGAAAATTAAAATCATTATATTTCAATAAGTTAAGTTTTATGAATTTTTCAAAATACAACTTATTAAAACAGCCATAACAAATAAATACAACTGTAAATATATATTTGTCAGTTTGTGTCAGTACATTGAATCGTCAAAAGTGATCATTTAGTGAATGATTAAAACATGTCTTATGAGAGTATGTGATCCTTTAAAGCCTTTCAAAAGATGGTTTATAACTCATAAGAAATGCTATCAAGATCATTAGGTTATGAGTTTTGACGGTTCCCTCTTTTAGATAAAAAAACGATAAAAAGTAAAAACGTTATTTTTCAATGTGTTAATATTTTACAGATCTTAAAAAACAACCTCTATTGATAACACAACCTATAAATTCAACTAATAATATACGTTTTGAAGGGGTTTTGACGGTTTTTATACCTTCAAAACCTATAAGAAAAGTGAATATACATAACCCTCTTTAAATAAAGCTTCTGATAACAATAAAGCTATCATTTTAGATTACGGTATAATCTTTTAAAGGCAATGTAAAAGAAGCGTATTCACTTTAAGATGGGATTTCTTAAAAGTTTTAAAGTAATCCAAATAAGAGTATTTAAAAGTGCAAATGATTTCTTTTTAGAATAACGCATATAAACTATTATTTAAAAAAGGGATACTCAATAATAATTAAGTCAATAAGTTATATTAATAATGAGAATTTTATTCTTTATTGATTTTATTAGTTTTTTTCTCTATCCCTCATCTTTTTGAAGCTTTTTTATAGCTTCAAGAGCGAGTTTTTTACGGTCTGCGCTCTTTATGTAGAGAAAAGTTAGAGTATTTTTAACTTTTCATATAATTATTCTTTGAAAAGGTCAGAGTGCGTTCCTGTACGAATAAGATGTAATTTATCTCCTTCTATTCTATAAATAAGCAGCCAATCTGGTTCGATATGAATATCATGATATCCTACCCAATCGCCTTTTAGTGGATGATCACAGTAATGTCTTGGTAATGGCTTTTCTTCAATTAGAAGACTCAATAGTGTACGCAGCTTATTCATATTTTTACCGCGTTTTTCCGCTTTGCGCACGTCACGTTTAAATTGTCTTGAGCGGACGGGTATCAGCATATTAAATGCCTAAATCCTTAAAAAGGGCATCAGCGTTTTTAAATGTCTTACCTTTACCTTCATCTAATTCCTTTATAGCTTTACGTGTGACACTATTAGGTACTTTAAGATCAAAAGGCAAACAACCTTCTTCAGCGACACGCAAAAATGTTATGCGGATAAGGTCTGATGCACTTAATCCCATACGTTCTAAATTAATCATCGCTTGTTTTTTCATTTTAGCAGGAATGCGAGCGCGAACAACAGAATCGGCTTTCATGATTTGTATCTCCATTTAAAACCTTTATCATAGTGTAGCTACACTGTGACTTCAAGTCAATTTTTTAGAATTAAAAACCCTCTGGATAGCAGGTATGGCAAAAAAAACTCCACGAAAAGAATCCTTGATTCGCAATAATTAAGAGGAATGTTGCAAAATCCTATTCTCTTAACTTTATTTTGTTATCCCTCATAGAAAGAAGATTATATCTAATCAACTTAACAAGAGAGGTATAGATTATGGTTATAAGCTCTATACCCCTTGTGAGATTAACATACCCATTATGTGAGCATGCTTTATAAGTTATTCAGTTTCTCTTATTTCCAATTTTGGTAAGTTCTTAACAATTTTCATTGTTTCTAAACTTACAGTGATAACCCTTTGAAATAACTCTAGAGGGTAGGCAGGGTTACCAATGGTTTCAACAGCATAGTGATTGGCATCATTCACAATACCACTCTTTTTATCTGTTTTTACACATTGACGCCCCATAAACCATTCAAGAGCAGGCTTGCCATTGACGATATACTCATAAGCTTCAAGAGGGATATCTGTTATTGTGATATTGCTGTTATAAATAACAGTTGATTTATCCTTTTCCTTACTATTCTTAATTTTTGCAAATTTTATTTCAGTTACAT
>NZ_JBHIPT010000016.1:0-9421 GCF_042196205.1 Bartonella sp. AP21QHHD
ACCTTTTTTGACATATCCAAAGTCTCTTAATGCTCTAATTCGGTGAAGAGTTCTTCCATCAAACGGAATTGTTTCATCAGTAAGTTCGTATTTTTTCATCTGGTCTTTTCTCCAGTTGAGATTCTTTTATCGCCATCAATCCAGTCGTCCCAACATACACATGCATCACCGTAAATTTTTGCATGACCATAAACATGCGCATCACCGCAAACTTGCGCATTGCCGTAAACACGCGCCCTATCGTAAATGTGTGGCTCTTCGTAAACTTGTGCATTGCCATAAACTTCTGCATTATCAAAAACGTGCGGTTCACCGCAAATATGTGCATCACCGTAAACTTCTGCATGACCGTAAATGCATGGTTCATCGAAAACTTCTGCTTTGCCATAAATACGAGAATTGCCGTAAACATGTGCATAACCGTAAACTTGTGCATTTTCGTAAACCTTAGCATTACCAAAAACCTTGGCATTACCATAGACTTTTGCATAATCCCCAATCCAGCAATTGCCATCATGACTTAGATTGTCTTCTTTTTGTATAAAACCGCCTAGGTCATCTGCTTTAACATCATCAAAATCCCTTAAAGCACGAATACGGTGAAGGGTTTTGCCATCAAACTCAATTGTTTCATCAGTCAGTTTGTATTTCTTTTCCATGGTTTTTGCCCCTACCTTAAGATAGCATCACTTCCATAAAATGCTGTTTTGCCAGCTACTATGGCATTACCACCAACTTTTGCGTTATTATAAAATTCGGCATCTTCATAAACCTTAGCGTTTTCATAGACATATGCATTTTCATAAACCCACGCCTCATCACCAACCCAACAATTGTCATCATGGCTAAGATTTCTTTCACTCTCTACAAAGCCACTAAAATCACCTTTTTTAACATCTCCAAAGTCTTTTAATGCACGGATACGGTAAAGCGTTATTCTATCAACTTTAATTGTCTCATCAGTCAGTTTGTATTTCTTTTTTATCATAATAACCTCCTCTTAATGCATGCTTTGTCTTTTAAGCTCTTGAGACAGCACACCAATTCCTTTTGCTGTGACTTTTGCGCAAGGAATGACCTTTTCTATTCCATTTGCGGTTTGAAGTGTGATAGTTGGACAATCCATAAGTTTCTTTTGGATTTTGTCTTGATACGGTAGCAAATTTCCACCTGCTGCTCGTCTGTAAACCCAACCTTTTTGCTGTAAGAAGAGAATGAATTGTTTTGGTTGCATCTCGAGTATTTTAGCGGCTTCTGTAAGACCAAAGAGTCCATTATGACGCTGTAAGCTTTCAAGAGCCATGGCTTTTGGTGTTAAATCTTCAATGATGGTGTCTTTTTGATCTATTTGACCTTGTAGGTAATTCAAAAAGCCAATCATAGCCTTTGGACTTGAATAGTCGATTTGTGGTGTTACTACTTGCTTTACACGCTTTTCACATTCGATAAAGTATAAACGGGCTTCTCTCCCTTTCTGATTGTTCTCAAGCATAGAAAGCTCTTTGGCTCTATCAAGTGTGAGATAGTAGTTAATCGCGATAACAGCCCTAGATTTTGCGCTCGCCAAATTTGGCGAGCGCAAATCTTGTGTTTTTACAAAGTCTTGTCCTTCTATAAAATTGTATCTGGTAATACGGTCCTTAATCCAATTTGAAAAGTCACGTTTTGCCTCTAAGAATGCATGCAGATCACGTGCATTTACTGTCTGAACAATTTCCTTATCAATGGCTTGTTCTTTAATCTCTATGAGAGTATTCATGATGAACTCCTAAAGTTTTGCATCATCACTCTCTTAATTAACAAAAACACAAGGTTTGATATAATATTCTGCCATAGTTTCTATGACGTTCTGCTTGAGCAATTTTCCTTGCTGCGTGAATTTTGAAGTAATGATTATCGGTTTTATCTGTTTCTATTTCAGATTTTAGACAAATCTTCTGTCTGTTCCATTCTTGTTTTGTAAAAACAAAATCCATGCCTTCTTTTAGATCAAGCTTTTCAACACAATCATTAAACCAAGTGGAAAAATCTTGTTTCAAATGTAAGTACCTATGCATTACATGGGCATTGACCATTTGGACATAACCGATTTTGTTGTCTACCTCGTTTTCAGGCGTGAGATATCCTTCACTATGAATATGAGTATCATGTGTGGTCATAAGTTTACTCTAATCAATTATTGATGGGAAAAAGGGAGGCGCTTTTAAAAGCGCCCTTTAGAATTTTAAAGCACATCACAAGGACGCAAACGGTGTTGTTGTTCATAAGTACCGTAAATCTCATCATTATATTTTTCGTCTGCTAAATCAGATAAAAGATCGTGGTAAGCATCACTTTCACGTACAAAGTCATGAACCTCACTATNACCTCATCAACAATGCTTAGAATTTGACTTGCATCAAGTGGTCCAGACTCTGCAATGTGTTGATCTTTATCGTAGGTAACTAATAAAATTTCATTGGAATTTATAAGAATTGGATTTTCCATAATTTTTCCTCCCTAACGCCTCTTGGCGATTGTTTGTGCGTGGTTTGTATAATTACTTATACGTAAATGTATAAATATAAGCAAGCAAAAAATCGCATATATTTCATTTTTTTTGCATTTTCACTTAAATGCCATCTTCACAAGCAATAGAATCAAAAACTTTATTGGGATTACTTCATAAGTAGACGATAGGATTTGCGCGGTAATATTGCAACTATTTCTCCAACCCATTTTATCTTTGCATTTTTAATAGGTAGCGCATTCCATGATTTGAGTACAATGCCCTCTGAAGAGCGAGTAATTTGTTTGATGAAACGCCTATTATCTTCTGTTAGAACGACAACTTCATCACCGTAATAATCGCTCATTGGCTTTGTTTGCAGATGTTTAACTACGATTAAATCACCATCTTTATATACGGGATACATAGAATCTCCACGAACCATGAATCCTATTGTTTCAAAAGGCAAATCAAATGGTATTTCGATTGTTTCAAGCCCATCTTCTGGGATTTGCTCAACATCGGTATCAATCTCTAATCCTGCTCCTACATATCCCATGACAGGAACAACTGTAGTAATTTGATTATAACCTTTTAAGCTTTTATAAAGTTCTAGAATTGAGTCTCTGTGTGAACCTCTGGGATCTGATTCACTTCCTAACCATCTTGACACGGTCGCTTGGGTTACATTTAATCTATCGGCAAGATCTTTTTGATTAAGACCAAACTCAGATTGCAATACTTGCAATGTCGCAATGATATTTTTCGTCATAATTAGTTACTTATGATTTTAAAATTAAAAAAATCTATTGTTTTTTTTAATTAACTCTATACAATTGCGTATATGGTTAAAATAAAGGACTTAACTCAAATGGACACAGAGGAAAAATTCAAGATTAAATCTATCCGAAAGTGTTTATCGCTAACACAAAAAGAATTAGCAGACATTTTAGGCGTTAAGCAAGCCTCTGTTTGTCGTTGGGAACAAGGCAAAGGACTATCTTTAAATAGTTATTTAAAGCTGCAAAAGTTGAAGGATAGTTCTAGCTCTAGTTCTGCTTTTATTGCTGCTCCTACAGATAGTAATGAACATCAACAGCACCATTCACATTCTTAAACAGGCATTAAATAAAGAGATCAAATAAATAGATTACGCGTCACCATGCGCACGCATAAATACGCAACAGCTTTAAGGGGGGGATTATGATCACTAATTTATATTTAATGAAAGAAGGGGATGCGCATGTCTAATGGTATGCCATGGATAAGATTCCATTTGTATGACTGGATAAGTGGTACAGATGGAATGACGTTAGAGCAAAGGGGCGCTTATATGACGCTTCTCGTTCGCATGTACGATAAAAAAGCACCAATTAAAGAAGATTTTGAAACGCTTGCACGTGTTTGCAATTGTTCACAAAAAAAGTTTGCGACTATTGTCGAATATCTCATGAGAAATAATAAACTTGTTGAGACAGATAATGGATTGTGGAATACGCGCGTTGAAGAAGAACTCAATAACCTCAGTGAAGAGCTAGATAATTTTACCTTTAATAATAATGAAGAAAAGGAGGTAAAATATGTCAACTAAATTGGCTTGGACGAGACTTAATACAGACCAGTGGCTATTTAAACTCTCTGATTTACCACCTATGGAAGTCAATGTTTATGTGAAGTTGCGGATAAGAATGTTACACACGCGTGAGCCTCTTTTGAATGATGCACGAATATTATCTCATTTTACTTGTTGTTCAGTAAAAAGATTTGAAAAGGCGTTAAATTATTTATTTAGATCTGGACACATCATTTGTTTAGAAGATGGACGCTTGTGGAGTTTAGATGTTGAAGAAGAACTCAATAACTCAAATGAAAATTTAAATAAGTTTTCAGAGAGAGCAAAGAAAGCAGCGCAGGCAAAATGGGCAAAACATCATAAAGCAAAAACAATGAGTGATGATCAAGATGCTAAAAATGCTAAGCATGATGCTAACGGTATGCTTAAGGATGCTAAGCATGATGCTTGTGGGGATTTTAGCAATGCACAAGAAATGCTTAATGATGCCATTAACAATAACAATAACATATATAATAAAAAAACTAAAACTAACGTTTTAGCAAAAAAAGAAATTGGTTCTGAAAGTTTAGAAACAAACGAACAGGTTGACGAGACAACAGAGGTTGCTGCTGTTGAGACCACATCAGAGCAAATCACAACGGGTGTAGACAACCAACCTCCCATTCACGAGCAAGAGAACGTTCCCAAAAAAGCAAAACGAGCGCAAGCTAATCGCGGTTGTCGATTGCCAGAAGATTTTGAACCCGATTACGATTTTGCAATCGAAAAAGGCTTGCCTCCAGAGCGTGTCAAAGTCGAAATTGCAAAGTTTCGAGATTTTTGGAAAGCCTGTGCAGGAAAGAATGCTATCAAACGTGATTGGCAAGCAACATGGCGTAACTGGGTGCGAAAGGCTATCGAGGATTTAGAAAAAACAAAAAACACGAACAACAATGGTGGAAACAATGGAAATTACACTCAAAAGCAAAAAAGCATTGGGGAGCGTATCGCAGACAGTCTCCTTGATATCGGAAATCGAGGGTATTTTGAAACACATTCATGCGATGATACCTCCGAGCGGTCCGTTTGTTTTGAAGGATGGCAGCCAATTAACGAAACAGCAGGAATCGATTGCTTTAGAGGCTAGTGATCAATTGCAAGAGCTCTTCGCAGTGAAAGCAGGTAAAGAGGATATAGCAAAAGCTATTCGCATGCTGTCGTGTGGTTTGAAAATAGCACAACAATCAGACCATGAGGGAATGGCGTTGACCTATGGGATGGTTTTGGAAAATGTCTCTGCATGGTCACTGATGACAGTGGTCAAACGGATTTTATGTGATGAAATAAATTGTTTATCCGATACGTTTTTTCCGAGCACACGAGAACTTGTCAGGTTGTGTCGTGATTTGGAAAACGATCTTTTGAGAAAAGTCAATTTTGTACGCAATGCTGTTTTGAGATTCCGTGAAAAGGAGTTGAAAGAACAAGCAGCGAAAGAGCATTCAACGCCTATAACGCTTGTTCACAAGCAAGAGCTTGAAGAGACTTTAAATGGCATTGGTGGGATAATGAAACGCTTTGGTTCACAGCAAAATAGTGAAAAGTGCTGATCATTTTACGATTAGACATGCATTTAAATCGACAAAAAGGTACCGTATAAAGCGATTTAAAGATTTTACGATGAAAAAATATCTGTAATATAAAGCGCCCTGTACGGTCAAATTTAAGGCAAATAGACCAATTGGTAAAATTATGGACTAAAAACATGAGAATATTAAAAGACCTGTTCTTAAAAAACCGTCAACAACCAATGCAAAAAGAGTTTGTTGCAACAGCTGTTGGTTATGTTCCTTGGGGGGACGGAGCAGAGGAGTATTTTTACAACCTCTACGAATATGAAGACGGCACAAGAGAGTGTGAAAAGTTTGATGGCGGACAGTATTATACCACACCAGAAAATGCGGATTTTAGTACCAAAGCGCAGGTGAAAGCATGGGTTTACGGTGGTGCTATTCCGAAAAGCGTTCTCAATTACGAACCTCTTATAGACGAGATCAATAAAGAGATCAAAAAATTATCGAAAACCGCAGGAAATAAATATGTTTACAGATAAACAGCTAAGAGCCTTGTTTGGCATTATAACTTTTATATTTTTATGTTTTTTAGGAATTAAAAAAAATCCCTACTTTATTCAAAGTATTTTGATATTTGCATCTTTTGGTTTGATAATAGTAACAAATATTTTTGTAATTTTATGCAATTCTCATATTCCTTTTGAGTTGCAGAACAATCCAAAATATAAAGATGATGATACAACGGGTTGGGTGAAACTAACACGTGATTTACAACAGTATTTGCACAGACTCTTAAAACTAATAAGTTTAGCGCTTGTCGTTTTAATTTTCCCAAGTAGTTATAAAGAAACTGTTTTTTACCTGTCATCTCTAAGTACGTGGAGCATAAGCTTTCTTTTTCATTGGATACTGTACTTTGGTACTCAGATATTGCTCTTTGGTATTCCTTTTTAGTTTGTGTATTTTTCCTTATGTTACATACACGCAGTTTAATAAATATATCTATTTACACACTACAGTGCTCAGTTAAAAAGCTATAGTAAAATTCCGATTTTATAAAACTGTTCAGATTAAATGACGTTGTCTCTTCTCAACGTTCATAGATGAAATCAACAAAAACATCAAAAAATCATTGAAAACCACTTGATTGCATTAATAGGAGCTTGAATCAAATGCTTACACCATTTGGCAAAACCTTACGTAAAATTCGTATTGATCGAACAGAACGTTTATTAGATATGGCTAAGAAATTAGGCGTATCTATAGCATTTTTATCTTCTGTAGAAATTGGCAAAAAGCCTATACCTGCTGACATGGAAGAAAAGATCATTGAGAAATATGCTTTAAATGAAGAAACGGCTTCTATCTTGAGAAGAGAAGCAAATATTTGTAGTAAGAATTTTACAATGAACTCTTCTGACCCACTTAACCATGAAATTTCTAACACGTTTGTTAGAATGTTTAAATCTCTTTCACAACAAGATCTGACAAAGTGCAAGGAACTCATGGAGAAAGTAGAAAAAAAACGGTGCTTGCAGAATAGAATACCTTGATCCCCTTATTTTATACACCGTAAACATAATTTTATATGTTAAAAAACAATAATATCCTTTTGAAATAATTGAATAAATACGCAAATTATGCTAAGATTTTTATGTATAAATTGCAAATTTAAGGTAAGAAAAAACATGCTAAATAAAGTGACGTTAATCGGACGCCTTGGTGCTAATCCCGAAAGCAAAACTATGAATTCTGGAGCAGAAATAGTCAATTTTAGTATAGCGACTTCTGAGAGCTATACAGATAAAAAAACCAATCAAAAAGTAGAGAAAACAGAATGGCATTCAGTTGTGATTTTTAATCCACATTTAGCAAAAATTACACTTCAGTATCTCAACAAAGGTTCAAAGATTTACGTAGAAGGCAAATTACAAACACGCAAATGGCAAGATAAAAATGGGCATGACCGTTATACAACAGAGATTATCTTACCACAATTCAAAGGGGAATTGTATTTGCTTGATGCAAAGAAAGAGCAATCAGCATCCCCTACCCCTTCACCCATTACTTCTCAAAATTATGCTATCGCTTCAGGTGCTACTGATCATGGCACATCTCTTAATGATGCTATCCCATTCTGATTGATAACATATGACAAAGAGAAAAAAACGTACAAAACGCGGACGTCCTCGGATTAAAGGATGTATCAGAGAACCAAACGGACGCATCTCACGAGCAAAAACACCGCATAAACCCATGGATAAATTGGCAATTGAAATGCGTGCCAAACGCTTTGGCTTGACCATAGAAGAGGCTAAAAATCCGCTTTCCGGAACCTATATCGGGCGGTTTTATTTGCAAGGTGAAATCAATCAAGACCAATATGATGCTGCACAAAAATATCTTGAAGTGAAAAACAATTATCTATGTGCAAAAGGATTGCCTAATGCAATTTATGATAACTTTACTCCTTCATCAAATGAGGAGGCACAAAAACGGTGGATTGAAAGAGCAACTCATTGTTATGAAGAGACGAAAGAGGTTATCAAAGAAACACAACACCTCTATAGACAGTATAATCTTTACGCTGCATTACAATATCTTGTTATAGAAGATCAATCGTTAACACATCTTGTTAGCTCTTTGCGTATTGTTCTTAATGCGCTTCATAAGCATTTTAGCCATTAAAAAAGAATTGACATCAGATGAAAAATCATTAAAATGTGTATATATTTACACATTATGAGTTTAGGTAATGGAACAAGATAGCCGAAAAATCATTGCAAAATTAAAGCGTGATGGCTTTGAACTTATCAAAGTGAAAGGTTCTCATCATAAATTTAAAAAAGATGATAAGGTTGTTATCGTTCCACATCCTAAAAAAAATCTTCCGATTGGTACAGCACGTTCTATCGCACAACAAGCAGGCTGGTTAAAAGAAGGAGAAGAAGAATGAAAAGATTTTTTGCTCTTGTTCATAAAGATGAAGAATCTGCTTTTGGTGTTCAGTTTCCTGATTTTGAGGGACTTTTTTCTGCTGCTGATGAGGAAGAAAATTTAATCGCAAATGCAACAGAAGCACTCCAACTTTATTGTGAAGATATAGATAGAGTGCCTATTCCTTCAAAATTTGAAGAAGTCATACAACGGAAATCTGTCAAAACAGCTTTGTCAGAAGGAGCTTTTTTAATACAAGTTCCTTTTATTGAAAATGATTCAGAAGTCATACGCACAAATATATCAATTGAACGAGGGCTTTTACGTGCAATTGATAATTGTGCACAAAAGAGAGGTTTAACAAGATCTGCTTTTTTGGCAACAGCAGCCCGTCACGAGCTTAATATTTAGCTCATCAATCTGGAAAAATTTCTCACTCTCGATTTTTTTACAAAAGCGTGTAATTGCATATGATCCGCAAACTATTAATGAAAATCAAAAGGCGGCAGGCAAACAAAACGCTATAGTCAAGAGGGATATAACTATCATTGATATTATATACATGGCATCTAATATTTCTGGACCTGTCATTGCCTTTCCCTCCTATAATAATTTCACAATAATTTATAAAATCTAAAATATAGATTTTTTTGTTGGCATGGTGTAAAAAATCGTATTTAATGACGGCACTGCATTGGTTGTATTGCGTCCAAAATTCAAAAATATTCCCAAAAATTCAATGAAATATCAAGCCTTTAATATGGCTAGAAAGCTCTGTTTTCTAGATAATTCTGACTAATCTATTTTTCAAATAACAAAAATCAATAATTGACTAATGATGTCATTAATTATGACGCAAAAGGAGCA
>NZ_JBHIPT010000017.1:0-3049 GCF_042196205.1 Bartonella sp. AP21QHHD
GAAATTTTTACAGTCCAATACTTATAAGTTTTTTCAATCAGATGCGTATCAGAAGCTCAAAGATCTTTTTGCAGGTATGGCGGCAGCACCTACAGATGGTTCTGGATGGGATGCGCTTGCAAGTGGTGTGAAGCATCTTAATGAAGGAGATAAGGAAAGAGGGCAGGTTAATCAGACTGTCGAGTATCTAAAGTCCAAAGGCTATAGCGAAGAAGAAGCGCGGTTCATGGCTGGGAATAAAGATGCATTGAATGCTTTTCTATTACAAAAAGTGAACGGCGGTTATGATGCTAGATCTAAAGAAGAAATGGACCGCCTACGAGAAACAATAGATCTTAAAAATAGTGAAGCTATCAGTAGTAATACACTCCATGACATTGAACGTTTTATGAATTATATAGAAGAGAATGGTGATTGGGCTACGGGAAATCTTGCTGATTGGCAAGCTTCTTTTAAGATTCCTCAACACCGTGATATGCGTTCACTGCTTGATTCCATTAAAAACCGTATAGGTATTGACCGTTTAGAAACGATGAGACGGTATTCACGCAATGGTGCTTCTGGTTTTGGTAACCTTACAGAAAGAGAGCTTGATATCTTAAAGAGCTATTTAGGAGAGATAAAGTACGACTTGGGTCATAAAGAGCTCTTGTTTAGGTTGAAAAAAATCCATCAGATTTTGGCTAAGATGAAATTAGACGTATTGAAATTGCTAGAAGACAGCAGCATTGAATTAACGCAAGAGAGTGTTGATAAGGTTACCTCACAGTCGCATTCTAAAGCTCCACAGCAAGGACGTAATGCTTTGCCACTTGTTACCAGCAAAGAAGAGGAAGATGCATTGCCTTCCGGTGCACGCTTTATTGGTGAAGATGGAAAGATAAGGGTTAAAGGGGCTTAAAATGGCATATATTCCTTATTCTCGCATTGTTGATGATGTATCCGATAATGATGGTACGTCTTCGGTGAAGAACAGTCGTGGTAATCAAGGAAAAAAAACAACGGGTTATATTCCTTATTCCCCTCTTGTTGATGATGATACGGCTTCATTTAATACAAAATTTACAGCAGATGATTTTTCATTTGATGATAAAGATCTTACGTGGTCGGATGCTGTTAGAAGCCATGGTACATCTGGTCTTACAGCAGGTTATAGTGATGAGATACAAGCGGCGAATGAAGCGGGTTTTATAGATTATTGGCGTGGTGATAAACGAGCAGAGGAGATCTATAATAGAAGGGTAGCTAAGGAGCGCGCTTACCTAAAAGCTTTGGAAGAGAAACATCCATGGTTATCTTCTGGTGCTTATATTGCTGGTTCGATTTTACCAACATTAGCATCTTTGGGTATTCCAGCATTAAATTTTTTGCGAGCAGGTTCGACTTTAGGAAGTTTAGGTAGGGGAGCTATTGTTGGGGCAGGTTCTGGAGCTTTACATGGTTCTGGTGCAGGAAAAGGTTACAATGATACGGTGAATTCGGCATTAGCCGGTGGTGTTGGTGGGGCAGTTTTGACGCCGGTTGCTGCTTTAGGAGGTATAGGTATTTCTAAGGCAGTTCGTAGTTTAGGAAATGCTTTAAAATCGCCTCCACTTATAAGGAATTATTTTAATCCTGCTCGTAAAGAGGTTTCAAATAAAGCTTTGAGAGAAGTTGCCAAGCAACTTTACGATAATAAACCCCAAAAGATCACGGAACGTCTTAGCTCAGAACCTCAGGAAGTATTTTTGACAGATATTAATGAAAAACTACGACAGACTTTGTGGAATGCGTCTAAAACAAATGAAGATGTTTATAATCTCTTGAAACAAGCACATGAGAAAAGATTGGGAGGTTCTGTTCAACGTCTTTATGATATGATGGAGCAGACAATTGTTCCATACCAGCATAGCGATACTTTAAGCAGGACGCTTAAACAGCAAGGGAAAGAAGCGCATGATCATCTTTATGAACAAGCAAGGCAAACGCCGATAGGACGAGAGTATTATCCGGCTCTTAATAAACTTTTTGAAAATAAAGGGTTTCAAAAAGCTCTTAAAGAAGCTGTCAATACTTTAGAGGAACACCCTCTCAGTATAAATCCTAGAAGGTTTTATGATAGAAGATTTAGCAGTATAACCTATAAACCTACGATAGAGTTATTAGATCAAACTAAGCAGTCTCTCGATGATTTAATCGAAAAAAGTAAGAAACATGGCGATAACCAAAAGATTTTAGGATACGAAGTCCTCAAACAAAATTTGGTAAAAATAATGGACGAAATCTCTCCTACTTATAAAGCAGCACGCGGTAGTGCAGCAAAATTCAAAAACTTTGCAGATAGCTTTGAGGAAGGTAGACAAGCTTTTGGAACAAAGCTTGAAAAGAGTTTTGAAAGGGATGCAGTTCAGGAAAATCTTTCTAAAGGGAATTGGACAAAACAAAATAATACCTATCAGATGGGTATGAGAGATGCCTTAGATGATTTACTCAGAAAAAATGATGACCCTATTAATGAATTTTCTAAACTTTTAAAACAAAATCTTGCGTCTGAGAATCTTGAAAGGACCATAGGACCGGAACGGTTTTCTACTTTTAAAAAGGCAGTAGATCAGGAGCAATTCTATTCTGATGCAGCAAAAGAGGGTTTTAGCAAATTTGAAGGCACTCCTGAGGTTTCTCTTTTTGATGGAGTTCGTGTACCACATAGTATTCCTGATATACCAGCTCAAGGCTTAAAATTAGCACGAAACATATTTTTCCACCCGAATGCTCCAGAGGCGCTACGGGCAAGACAAGAGCTAGAGCGCGGTATAGCGAAGTTAGCAACTTTTGGCGTTAAAGGAATGGAGCGCAATGAAATTGCCAAATTGATTCAAAGTGCTTTGAAGTGGCATAAAGCCGGTGTGATAACGGATGAAGGCTTGAAGATTGTTTCTAGAGCTGTAGCAAAAGGGTTAGGTCCTAGTGCTTCAATAGAGTACGCGAAATGACCCGTTCTAGTCCTTCTGTTAATCAAGCGATCCGTCAAGCAGCAGTGCGTTATGGTTTGCCAGAGAGTTATTTGTAC
>NZ_JBHIPT010000018.1:0-44610 GCF_042196205.1 Bartonella sp. AP21QHHD
TACACAAACATTGTTTGCGTGGATGGGTGGTAAACACTATCTGCGTAAGAAAATTATACCGATTTTAAATAATATTGACCATGAAACCTATGTTGAACCGTTTTTAGGCTCTGGTGTTATTTTCCTAAATAAAGAACCAGCAAAATATTCCGTGATTAATGATTTGAATGGAGAGATCACGAACCTGTTTCAATGTGTTCAAAATAACTTTGATGATTTAGCCAAACGACTAGAATGGTTTGTTTGTTCAAGACAGTTGTTTTTTGAACTTGCGGCGATTGATCCAGAAAGCCTTTCCAAAGTTGAAAGAGCCGCACGTTTTTTGTTTCTCCAACGTTGTGTGATGTATGGGAAAAAAGAGTATGTCTCTTTTGGCTTTGGAAGGAAAAAGCCTATAGCATTTAATCCCGAAAAGCTGTTATCAAGGATGAGACGTGTTAGACAGAAGCTTCTTGATACGACGATCTTAAATTTGTCGTGGGAACGGGTTATCGAGCTATTTGATGCACCCGACAGTTTATTTTACCTAGACCCGCCTTATCTTGTAAAGAAGAAGTGTTACAGCTCTGGGAATTTTGTTGAAGATGATTTTGTGAGTATGGCAAAAGTTCTCAAAAGCATACAAGGCAAATTTGTCTTGAGTCTCAATGATTGTGATGCGGTTCGAGAGATTTTTAAGGATTTTGACTTTTTAGAATTAGAGACTCTTTGGACATCTGGTTTTGCTAAAAAACCACCCCGAAAAGAACTCTTGATTCGCAATAATTGAAGAAAATCATAAAAAGATTTGTTAGAATCAGAAGAAAATATTTCTTCTCTAATAGGACTTTTTATATGGTTACATCTTTTGGTAAAATTTTACGGAAACTTCGCATTGATCACTCCGAACGCCTCTTAGATATGGCTAAGAAATTAGACATATCTGTANAGAAATTTTGAGAAGAGAATCGGATGCTTGTCGCAAAAGTTTTACAATCAAGACTTCTGATCCGTTGAGGCGTAAAACTGTTGGCATGTTTTTTAGAACTTTAAAAGATTTTTCACAAGAGGATTTAGAAGCATTCAAAACATTATTAGAGATGATTAGCGAAGCGCAAAGAAAAGAAAATGCTACTGTTGTAGACAAATGTTAGAAAATCCTATTCCCTTAACTTTATTAAGGTATCCCTCACTTAAAAAAACATATGTAAAATCAATAAATTATTGTTGATATAAAATGCAATGGTGGGCGTGACAGGGATTGAACCTGTGACCCCTACGATGTCAACGTAGTGCTCTCCCGCTGAGCTACACGCCCATTCATTGATGTTGCATACACCATACAGAATGCCAAACGTCAATGCCTAATTTAATTTTCTCTTTCAACAGATGCAAATAACTTTAAAAAATACTTTTTAAGCAGCGATAAGGATCTTTTCAACTTCATTGACGAGTTCACGTAAGTGAAATGGCTTAGAGAGAACCTTTGCATCAGGAGGGGCATCACTATTTGAATTGAGTGCTACCGCTGCAAAACCTGTAATGAACATTACTCGTAAATCAGGGTCAATCTCAGTAGCACGTCGTGCGAGTTCGATTCCGTCCATCTCTGGCATCACAATATCAGTCAGGAGAAGGGAAAATGGTTCTTCTTGTAAACGTTCATATGCGCTAATACCATTATCGAAGTCGGCGACTTCGTAGCCTGCACGTTCTAGGGCTTTTACGAGAAAGCGACGCATATCGTTATCATCTTCTGCGAGCAGGATTCGTTTCATGATTATATTCCAATGGCTCCATTTGTCAGAGTTTTGCCGCATCAATTATACAATATAGAGTATTTATAAAAAAGATGGTAAAATGCTCATAATTGAAATGAATGGCAAAATGGTTAATTCTTATATTCTGATTCAAAATACAGCATATTCGTTGTGAGTTGGTTAAATTCGAAATATATGTGATTTTGAAAAAAGAAGGGGTTCTCTAAAACTACTAAGATGATTCGTTACTATCTTTTCTTTTAAAGTTACTGATTATTATCAGAATTCCATTAAAAAACTTATGAAAACCGTTATTGTGGGGTTTTCATATATCGAGAAATTAGAAGAATATTATGTTAATTTATTGTTTTTAAAAAGTTCTCCTAAGAAATAGAAATTTTATAGTTATTTGTTTTTATAGAGATTTGTAATAAATATTATAAATGCGCTTTATTTCCAGTTTTTTCCTTAAATAGATGAAAACTATTATTTTCCTAGAATAATATTAAATTATCACTTAACAACAGATCAAAAATAGTATTTTGATGCTTTATTTATAAATATATATCATGTTATATTAAGATAGATTTATTATTTTTATTTATATAAATAGTTTTTTTATTAATTTATTTTTTATGATGTAAAATAATATTGTTTAATGTAATGATATACTTTGTATATTAGTTTTTTAGTAGAATGCGTGGTGAATATTTAGGTTATGGCTTGCCTGTAAAGGCTAGAAAACAAATCATATGAGTGGTTGGAAAGAAAAATCTATTATATTTAAAAGTGTTTGTAGATCCAATGCTCGTAGAAACTTTCTTTTTTGATGGGGCGGAGCGGAAATTAAGGTTTAATGTTATTTTACAGATACATTATCGGGAATAAAGGCATCAAATGCAGCCCAAAATTGCTTTTTATAATCTTCGTTAACCATAATTGTATCCAGTTTAGCGCCTGTAATAGTAATACTTTCTGTTAAACGTGTGTGTTGGCATAATTGCCGCACTTCAATGTTGTTTGCAATATTGTTTTGATTGGCAAGAATAAAGAGTGTTGGGATTCGTAAATCTCCATGAAGTACATTTCTCTTCATAGAATCAATCGCATTAAATACTGAAGCCATCCATTGGGATGTTGGGGGCTTAATGGAAGGGAGCGGCACTTTATCTATGTATCCCAATTGTATATTTTTTTGTTTTGTCTTGTTTAATTTTTTCCCATCTTTCACTGGTATAAAGCCAAGACCTATATCAGAAAGAAATTGTGTTAATTTATGTTGAAAACTATTCGTTTTATTGCCGAATGGAGCAAAAAGGGGAGAAACACAGAGCAATCTATTAAACTGATGATTAATGAGATCTAATCCGCTAAGTGCTATCAATCCACCTATGCCATAGGCGAGCATAGAATAAGGCGGCGGACAATTAGGATAAACAATATTTTTAAGAAATTTATATAAGTCATTAATATCATTATTTATATCAAAACAATGATGTCGGCTTTGTTTTCTTATCTTGAAGGATGTTTTTTCTTGATCAAAGCAGTCAAATATTGCTGTATGAAAACCGCGTTTAGAAATTTCATTTATTAATAAAAAATATTTTTCTAAAGTATTTGCGTAGCTTTTGAGAATAACAATTGTTCCCTTAGATTTTTCCACCTCAGGATATGTTATAGCAAAACGAATTTCGTGATCTATTGCTATTTTAAGAGTATCATGATGGATATTAAGAAAAGTGGAACCCCAGTCTATGGGATAAAGAGGTGTTTCCAATTGAAATCCTTTACAGTGTATTTGCCGCTTAGTGCTTTGACATTTATGTAATGAAGAAAGAGGATTAAAAAAGGGGTATATTGCTTTTTAGATAGTTTTTATCAATTTAGGTCCCAAAGAGTTGAAATAAAGAAAAACGATTACTAGATAATATAATGCGGTTGCCATGATGGGGCCGCAGGTTCACAAGTAAGTTTGCCATATGGGAACTTTGTGAATTAATTATAAATTATAGTCGCTCTAGAGGAGGGCAATATTATGCGTCAAGTAGATTTTTCACCATTTTATCGTTCCACAGTAGGTTTTGATCATCTTTTTAACTGGTTTGATTCTAGAACACAACCAGACGAAGTTTCTTCTTATCCCCCTTATAATATCGAGCGTTTAACTGAAGATTCTTATAGAATTTCTATGGCGGTTGCTGGTTTTTCTCAAGATGAAATTGATATTGAAACGCATTGTAACCAGCTGATCGTTAAGGGAGACAGAAAGTCTAAAAATGATGATGAAGAGCGAGAATTCCTTTATCGAGGCATTGCTTCGCGTGCTTTTGAACGGCGTTTTCATTTGGCTGATCATGTTAAGGTTATTGGGGCAGAACTTGGAGATGGGCTTCTTCATATTCAGCTTAAAAGGGAAATGCCAGCTGAATTAAAACCCAAAAAGATAACCGTACAGATGTCACCATCCATTACAAAAAATGATAACAGCGACGTTATCGTGTAAAGAAAATTTAGAAAATATGAGATCGGATAATTATAAATTTTTCTGAAAAATAAAAAACGCGAGGCAAAAGGTCTCGCGTTTCGTATGTGTTTTCCTAAGAACGAAGCGCATTTTAATAAAAAAGCTTATCTCGAATTTATGATAAAATATCATTGCACATTATTCTACGTTGAAGAAAAAGTTCATGTGTGTGCAATTGAAATGCATAATGATTCACTTTTTAAGTAAGCTTATTTATAGCATTTTAAAAATGGTCGGAGCGGCGGGATTTGAACCCACGACCCCTTGACCCCCAGTCAAGTGCGCTACCAAGCTGCGCTACGCTCCGAGTTCGTGTAAAACGATTAAATGACTGTTTCTTTAAAGGCAAGAGAAAAAATAAACAGAATAAAATCTAAAATGCTCTTGCACTTAGAGCTTTTGAAAGTAAAAATTTTGGACATCAATATTTTGTTGTTAATTCAAGATAAATAACGAATTTGTAAAATTCTTTGTGATCATTAAATTTTTAGCTCTATAGTTAATAGATGTATGCATTTAATTACTTTTGAGATTGTGAGGAGGGGGTAAGATTGGTGTAGAGGTATGAATTGGAGCAAATGAGTGCTGAAGGTATATTTTTTTCTTACCTAATCGTTACTTTTCTAAAAAGATAAAGATTTTCAAAAGAAGAGGAGTGAATGTATGGTTTTGAAAAGTTTTCGTTTTTTAGAGTTTTATAGACGAGGTATTTTCATTTTATATGGATAAAAAATTGTAAGTTCTGGATTGTATAATCACAAATCTCATTTTACGGGTATGTATTTTTATCCAAATAAACAAGATCAGAATGCTTTAATTTATGTTTTGTTGTTTTTTTTCTAAAATATCAGATAAAATATTATAGAGGAAAAACTTTCAAAGTGTCTATTGAACTAAGAAAAGAGTAAAGGATGAGCCGTTTTTCGGTAATAAACTTGACGCAAGCAGCAGTGGATCGTGTTAAAGCGATTATGGATGCAAAAGATGCACAGGGTATTCTTGTTGGTATCAAAAAAGGTGGTTGTGCAGGGATGGAGTATACAATTACTCTTGTCAAAGAAAAGGGGATAGATGCGGATGTTGTTGAAGTGAATGGTGCCCGTGTTTTTGTAGCACATGATGCGGTATTATTTTTATTAGGGACGCAGATGGATTATGAAGTGACAACGCTTCAGTCTGGTTTTGTCTTTAAAAACCCTAATCAAGTTTCAGCATGCGGGTGTGGCGAATCGGTGGAACTTCGTCCTGCTACGCAGGATCAATATAAAACAAATTGAGCTGAGCTAAATTATAATTTAGTAATTTTAGAGGGGCTTGTTCTTTTAGGTAGAAGAAATCTACTATTTTTTATCGTTCATTTTTAGCTTGCTTCCAAAGTGCTTCCATTTCATTCAAGGATGCGTCAGTGAGTGTTTTAGATTGAGTGGATAGCTTTTCTTCAATATAGGCGAAACGATTTCGAAATTTTATATTCGTTTTTTTTAATGCTTTTTGTGAATCAATCGCTAAGTGGCGCGCGAGATTAAGAAGTATAAAGTAGAGATCTCCAAACTCTGCTTCTATCTCTGAGTTTTGTTTATTTTTGATGGCTTCTTTGAGCTCTTCCAGTTCTTCTTCTATTTTTTCAAAAACTTTATCACTTTTTTGCCAATCAAAACCTACTTTAGCTGCTGTTTCTTGTAAAGCAAGTGCCTCTTGGTTTGCTGGCTGGATTTGTTTTACTGTTGCGAGTATGCTTATGGAGGAATTGTTGTTTTTTTCTTCGCACATTCTTTTTTGTTCAACCTGTTCTCTTTTTTTTATATATTCCCACTCCTCTTTTATAAATCCTCGTTTTTTTTGCTCGGCATTTCCAAAAACATGAGGATGGCGTCGAATCATTTTTTCCGTGATTGCATAAACAACATCTTCAAAAGTAAAGCTGCCTTCTTCTTGTGCTATGGTAGCATGATAGACAACTTGTAAAAGAAGATCCCCAAGTTCTTCACAGAGATCCTTTCGATTCTTTCGTTCAATGGCATCGATGACTTCGTAAACTTCTTCGAGCATATAGGGTATGAGGGATTCAAAAGTTTGTTTTTTATGCCAGATACAACCATTATCAGAGTTTCGTAATGCAGTGATAATTGCAGTGAGATCTTTGATATCTTTTGAGGCTAACATTTTGCACTTCCTTTGTAAGCAATAGAGCTTATGTTAGATGTCCCAACGTCTATGTAACCACATCCATTGTCCAGGATATTCACGGACCCAAGATTCAACAATATCATTTAATTTTTGCGTAGAAGCAGCTATATCGATATCATTTTTTTCATCACGTGGAAGTTCTACATGTTCATATAACTCTAAACGATGACGTCCACTAGGCAAACGAATACAACGTGCTGGATAAATATCACAGTCATATTGTCGAGCAAGTTTTATAATTAAGGGGTTTGTTTTAAGAGGTCTGTTAAAAAATGTTCCCATGATACCGCGGCGAAATTTTTGATCAACGAGCATACCAACATTTTCACCTTCTTCTAATTTGGCTGCTAATGCCCATGCTGCTCCGGCCTTGGAGGGAACAAGGTGTCCCATAGAAGTTTGTCGTGCTTTAAGGATTCGTTTGGCAACATAGGGATTATTGGGTGGTCTAAATAATACCGTAACATTAAGATCAAAACTTTGTGCACAAATAGGCAGAAGTTCAAAATTTCCAGTATGTGCGGTGAAAAAAATATGTGGTTTTTTTTCATTTTTTAATCGCTCAAATATTTCAGTGCCTTTAACCTCAATGAAACCTGGCTCGTCTGCATGAGGATCAAAATCAAAAATTTTATCAAGAAAAATATATTCGGCTAGGAAACGTCCTATATTTTCCCACATTTCTATTGCAATCGCACGGAGTTCTTGCTCTGTTTTTTCTGGATATGCACTCCTAAGGTTTGCGAGTGTGATTTGATGACGATGTACAAAGGGACCAATTTTTTTTGCTAACCAAGCAAAAAAAGAAATTCCCATTTTGGCTGGAAAACATTTTAGAATAAATAAAGAACCAAAGAGTAGATATGCCCATAACAAGTAGGATATTTTTTTAGCTACAATTTTAATACGATATATGAGATTTTTAAGAGAAAGCTTCATCATGATTTAATCGATTTTAAGGATAATTTTACCAAAAACATCACGACTCTCCATTCGTTTTAAAGCTGTATCAATTTCATCCAGCCCAACAATTGTATCAATGACAGGGTGTACGGCTTTTTGTGCCATTTTTTGCATGGCATTTTTCATATTTTCCATACGGCAGCCAAATGAACCGAATATTTTAAGCTGTTGCTGGAATAATTGCATGAGATTTATTGGTGCTGAAACACCAGAGGTAGAACCGCAAGTCACTAAGCGTGCTCCTTTTTTCATACATAACAGAGAACCGTTCCATGTATCGACACCAACATGCTCAAAAACAACGTCAACACCTTTTTTTTGGGTTAATTTACGCACTACACCTTCAAAACGATCTTTACGATAATTAATCACATGATCTGCCCCAAGAGAGTGCGCTTTTGCAATTTTTTCATCTGAACCTACAGTTGTGATAACTGTACAGCCCATGTGTTTTGCAAGTTGAATGGCTGCAGAACCAATACCTGAGCCACCAGCCTGTACTAGGATTGTTTCTCCTGCTTGTAGTTTTGCGTTATCGAAAAGCATATGTTCTACGGTACCAAAAGTAATTGGAGCAACTGCTGCTTGCAATTCATCACATTGGGGAGGTGATGGAACTAATAAACGTGCTGGCAAATTGACAAGCTCACACGCAAATCCATCAAGGTGAAAACCATAGACTCCCTTTACATTACTGCAAAGATTATCCCGTCCTTCATGACAAGCTTGGCATACTCCGCAGGTTTGTGCACCATAAATTGAGACAATCTGTCCAAGTTGGAGATGTTCAACGCCATCTCCTATTTGTATAACCTCACCAGAGGCTTCTGCACCAATGATGAGTGGCATTTTTCTTTTCGCAAAAGCCATGCCACGCCATCCCCATACATCAATATGATTAAGAGCAACGGCTTTTATCCGCACAGTTACTTCACCTATACTAGGTGAAGATGGCGGGGAAATATTGGTGATTTCAAGCCGACGATCATCGAAGAGTTGCAGTGCACGCATTATCATCCCCCTTAAATATATTATTGGTTAGCGTTATAAAATTTTATTATTACAGGATTATCCTTTATATGCAGTGATAACAAGACTCATATTTTGACCACCAAATCCAAATGAGTTTGACAAAACCGCATTGACACAGGACTTACGGCTATGATGAGGAACAACATCTAAGGGGATAGTAGGGTCAGGGTTATCATAATTTATTGTTGGTGGAAGTATTCCCGATTGAATGGTTAAAAGCGAAAAAACCGCTTCTATTGCACCAGCAGCAGTTAATGTATGCCCAATCATTGATTTATTAGAAGAGACAGGAATATGCTCTAAAAGATCACCGAATACTGTTGATAATGCAAGATATTCCATTTTTTCATTTTCAGGTGTTGAAGTTCCGTGGGCATTAATATAGTCAATTTCATTGATGGTTATTTTTGCATCGTCTAAAGCTTTGCGAACGGATTCAATTGCTGGTGATGCATCGGGTTTTGAACGTGTACGGTGAAAGTCATCGGCGGTTTCTCCACAGCCAGCTAAAATTCCTAAAACTGTAGCATTACGGTTTAATGCGCTTTGAAGAGATTCAAGAACAAGAGCGCCTGAGCCTTCTGCCATAACAAAACCATCTCGATCACGGCTAAAGGGTTTTGCTGCTTTTTCTGGAGGCTCATTCTGAGTTGAAAGAGCAGATAGTAGCGAAAAACGAATAAGAGATTCTGCTGAAACTGATCCATCTGTCGCAATTATGAGAGCTCTATTTGTCTCTCTCCGTCTAATAGACTCAACACCTAATTGAATTGCTGTTGCACCAGATGCACAGGCAGTGGAAAGTGTAACAGGAAGTCCTTTTGTGCCAAATGTTTTTTGAAGTTTTTCTGCAATTGCACCAAATTGTGTGGATTCAAAAAGCGTCTCATGGAGTTTATCCTTACAGACTTTAAGAAGATGTGCATAAGAAGGCTCATTATTGAATTCTTCCTCTTGATCAAGACTAAAACGTGCTTTCCATTCAAGTTCAACAGGAGGAGCAGCTAGAAAGAGTGGTCCATTAAAATTTTTTTTATCAATAGCAGCTTGTTCTAAAGCTTCTTCAGCAGAAAGATGTGCAAGCTTCTCAGAGAGAGCTGAAGCACCAAGTGTACTTTCTTTAAGAAAATCAATTGTTCCAGCAATATATGTATTTAATCCCTCAACGGGAAAACGTGTTATTTTGTGGATACCACTTACACCACTTGTTAATTTTTGCCAATTTTCATGTTTCCCTTGTCCCAGTGATGTGACAATGCCTGCACCAGTTATTGCTACAAGTGGACGCCCAAAATGATCATGATATTTCACTATAGAAATTCCCCTTCAAACAGCAGTAAGACGCACAATACCTTCAGCTCTTTTTATACCAATCGTTGTAACAAATATTTCACGTACTTCTTTAGAAAAAGGTTTTTCATGAGGACTTAACGCTGGAAAACCGCGTTTTTTTTCAATTGAAAGTGCTGCAAGAGCTAGAGCTAGAGGAAATTGTGCTTCCCGCATATAACCAAATAATGTTGTAATGCCACGGTAAGATAGATCAGCATTATCAAGAGCATTTTGTTCTGCTTTTGTTGCTTCGTGAGCTCCTGAGGCTGCTGAAATGGCTAAGGCAGATTTAGCGCCCGCAGTTTTTAACATTGTTGCAATTGAATCTCTAAGTGGAATTTTGGTTCTATCTGTTTGGTCTGTAATAATTTGGCTAATTTCAGCATAAGCACGTGCGTTGCGTTTTTTGGCATGTTCTCCACTTTCAATAACTAGGAAGATCCCACCAGAACCTGCTATGACACCGCCGCCTGGATAGATTCCACGATCCCACACTGGGCTCCATCCATTATGGGTTAAAAGACCACCAAGCTCATGCGCCAACAACATATCATAACTTTGTGCATTATAGGAACTTCCTACAAGAGCATGGGTACTTTGACCTGATTTAATACGAGCTACAGCAATTTGAAGTGCAGAAAGACCACTGCCTTCTTCTCCCATAAATGTACGAGATGATCCAGTGACTTTATGAACAATTGAAATGTTTCCTGCCAAAAGGTTTGAAAGTTGTGCCAAAAATAATGTTGGACGAAGTTCAGTTGAAAGAGCAACATTTAACATAGAAGCATGATCGGCAACTGCGCGCGCTTTAGAAAGAATCTGTGTATCAACAGTAATATCACGTTCTCCCCCACTTGCCGCTACGATCATATCCATTGTTGAAGTGAGTTGTTCATTATTTTTTATGCCGGCATCATCAAGAGCAAGACCAGCCGCATAGGTACCAAGACGCTGCCATGTTCCCATTTGCCGTTGATCACTTTTTTTAGGAATTTGTAAACTCCAATCAATTTCGGGCAATTTATGAACCGTGTAAGGTGAAAAAGTTGTATAATCTAGGTTTGGTGTACGGATTGGATCATTTAAGAGATTCCAATGTTGATCAGTTCCTGCCCCCAGAGAGCTTATGAGACCTATACCAGTAATGAATACAGATTGATCATGCATGGCGAAAAAACTACTCCGCCTGTTTTAAGGCAACGAGATCATCAATTTTTGCACAAAGGTTTTTAAGAACAAAGTATTCTTCTGTTGCAACGGTACCTTCGTTGACTTCTTGTGTCCATTGTTCTAGAGGGACTTTTATTCCGAAAGCTTTATCAATAGCGAAAACAATATCAAGAAAATCAAGACTGTCGATTCCTAAATCGTCAATTGTATGACTCTCAGGTGTAATTGTATTGCGATCAATTTCACTGATTTCTGCAATGATATCAGCAACTTTATCAAACGTGGAAGGCAATGTACGGATTCCTTATTATAGAGTTAGTAAATTCAAAATACATTTAATATTGTTCTTCTAGCCTTTTTTCTCTTTAAAAAAAAGACTTAATCCAGAATATAGCTGTCTTTATCTATAGAGAAAAGAGGTTTACAGTACATGAAATACTATATCTCAATATTTAAAAAACTTTGAAATTTTATTGCGCATTTATTTTACAAGACTATTTTTTCTATTGGCAGCAAGGACAGCAAGGGCTGTTATATTAACAACTCCCCGGGAAGTTACTGAAGGCGTTAAGATATGGGCGGGACGTGCTGCCCCGATTAGAATAGGACCAACATGGAGTGCATTTGTGAGGCTTTTAACAGTGTTGAGCGTGATATTGGCTGAATCAAGTGTTGGAAAGACAAGCAAATTAGCTTCACTTTTAAGACGAGAATTAGGAAAAACACGATCACGAAAAACTTTGGAAAGGGCAGCATCAGCATGCATTTCACCATCTGCTTCTAAATCAGGGTGTAATTTGGCAAGAATTTCTGTTGCTCGTCGCATTTTACGCGCACTTTCTGTGTTTTTAGAACCAAAGTTTGAGTGTGATAATAAGGCTGCTTTTGGTGTTATTCCAAATGCTTCAACTTCTTGAGCTGCCAACACAGTCATTTCAGCGATTTCTTCTGCAGAAGGATTTTCATTGACGTAAGTATCTGTGAGGAAAAGAGTACGTTGTTGAGAGATAAGCAAACTCATAGCAGAAAAACGGTGAACATGAGGATCAAGACCGATAATTTGTTCAATCAATTCAAGTTGACGTTCAAAGCGTCCTTCTAAGCCGCAAATCATTGCATCTGCTTCTTCACGCATAACGGCAAGGGCAGCAATAGCCGTTGTTGATGTTCTCACTACTGTTTTTGCCATTTCAGGCGTAACACCACGCCTCCCTGTATAATGAAAAAATAAATTAACATAATCACGAAAACGTGGATCATCTTCAGGGTTTGTTAATTCAAAATCTATACCAGGACGAATTCTTAAACCAAAGCGTTTTAATCTTGCTTCTACGACATGTGGACGGCCGATAAGGAGGGGCGTTGCTGTTTGTTCTTCAATGACAACTTGTGCTGCACGAAGGACGCGTTCATCTTCACCATTGGCATAGATGACGCGTTTACGTTTTGCTGTTTTTGCTGCAGCAAAAACAGGTTTCATTGTTAAACCAGAAAGAAAGACAAATCGATTGAGGATATCATAGTAGGCCTCCATATCTTCAATGGGACGAATGGCGACACCAGTTGTCATTGCTGCTTTAGCAACAGCGGGAGCAATACGCAGTATTAAACGCGGATCAAAAGGAGAGGGGATCAGATAGTCTGGTCCAAAATTGGGTGGTTCTTTCGAGTATGCACGTGCTACAACATCTGAAGTTTCTTCACGTGCAAGGGCAGCAATCGCATGAACAGCGGCCATTTTCATTTCTTCATTAATTGCACTAGCACCTACGTCTAATGCACCACGGAAGATATAGGGAAAACAAAGGACA
This sequence comes from Bartonella sp. AP21QHHD, assembly GCF_042196205.1. Taxonomy (NCBI): domain Bacteria; kingdom Pseudomonadati; phylum Pseudomonadota; class Alphaproteobacteria; order Hyphomicrobiales; family Bartonellaceae; genus Bartonella; species Bartonella sp. AP21QHHD. The sequence continues at coordinate 12,762 of NZ_JBHIPT010000018.1, forward strand.
TTATTAACTTGATTGGGATAATCAGAGCGTCCTGTGCAGATCATTGCATCTGGTCGTATAGAGCGTGCTTCTTCAGGCATAATTTCTGGTACTGGATTAGCCAGTGCTAAAATGAGTGGATTTTGAGCCATTCTTTTAAGATATTCAGGCTTTAAAACACCACCCGCAGATAGGCCTAGAAAAATATCCGCATCATCAATAATATCAGATAAAGTTCGTGCGTCCGTTTTTTGTGCGTAATTGATTTTCCAACGATCCATAAGGGTCTTGCGACCTTCATATACAACTCCCTCTAAGTCACTAAGCCAAATATTTTCAACTTTTGCCCCAAGACGAACCAAAAGATTAAGGCAAGCGAGGGCAGCAGCACCTGCACCTGAGGTAACTATTTTTGCATTTTCAATTTTTTTTCCTGAAAGATTTAAGGCATTTAATACAGCCGCAGAAACAATAATGGCAGTTCCATGTTGGTCATCATGAAAAACTGGAATTTTCATTTTAGCACGAAGTTTTTCTTCGATGTCAAAACATTCAGGAGCCTTAATGTCTTCAAGATTAATACCACCAAATGTAGGTTCTAAGGTCGATATTGTTTGTACCATTTGTTCTATATCGGATGCATCAATTTCAATATCAAAAACATCAATATTCGCAAATTTTTTAAATAAAACGGCTTTGCCTTCCATAACTGGCTTGGAAGCGAGTGGACCAATGTTCCCTAAACCAAGAACAGCAGTTCCATTGGATATAACAGCGACTAAATTAGCACGGGAGGTATATTGAGCAGCAAGATTGGGATCTTCATGAATCGCAAGACATGGTGCTGCAACGCCTGGAGAATAAGCAAGAGCTAAATCACGTTGATTATCAAGAGGTTTTGTTGCTTGTATTTCCAATTTTCCAGGTTTTGGGTGTTGGTGATAAAAAAGTGCGGCACTGTCAAGTTCAGCTTTTGGTGAACTGAAATCACTATTTTGTTCTCTAGACATTTTTATGATATCCAAGTTAGCGTATGTGTATATGAGATGTTCCATCTACGATAAGGTTTTGTCCACTAATAAATCCTCATTTCTCTGAATATCAAAATGTATGAGTATGAGAAAACTCTTCTGGATTGTAAAACCAGTTTGATAATTCTTTTTGTTTGTGTGCATGAATAATTTCATTGATAGCAGCACGATTAGTTTTTTCTTTCCTTAATAAAACCCGTAAAAATTGATTAGTCTACAAACGAATAAAATATTACTAATAATTACATTACCAAGCCATTATTTTTTTTGCAATGCTTACAACTTAAGGAAAGAAAAGAAGAGTGCTTTCTATTAACTTCATCTTCTTTATTTAAATTTCTATAGGGAGGTAGAAGAAATTTTAAATAACAATTTGCAATTTATAAATTATTTTTGCAGCTATTTAAAAGGAAATTGGAACTTTAAAAATGGGAGTTGTTTTATTTATTATTCAATTGAACTCTTAATAATGCGAACTTTATAATTTATAATGAATCATCTCGTATGTTGAATGAGAAATTTGAATACAATAAGATTCTTTTAGCTCAAATTCACCTAATATAATAAAAAATATTTACTTAGATAATTCAACGAGAGTAATATGTGGATAAAAAACATTAAAAAAAATAAATAGAAGTGTTTCTATGAGCTATTTTAATACAAAAGCATGAATTTTTTCACAATTAATAAAAATAATTATTACCGATTTTGTACCTTTATGAAACTATGAAAAATAAAGGAGTTAAGAAAAAGATAAGGAAATAGAAGACATGCTTTATCATTCTTAGAATGATACGTTGTTTGATAAGCCATTACGCTTCTTTAGGGTTATTGCTTAGGATGTCAAAGAAAACCGCATGCCAATTATCCCAACCTTTGAAGTACAAAGCTACAGTTGAAAAAAAAGCATTCTATGATGAGCCATTAAAACAACTGGAGAGAGAAAGTGGAAAAATATCTTTTTCCACTTTCTTATTTGTTATTGGATTCGACCACTTGCATGAGCAAGCATAGTATAAACTTTTCCGGTATCTGATATCAAGTACTTGCGAACTGAGTTGGAAGAGCCAGAACTGCGCGATATATCACGTAAGAGCTTTTCGAAATCCGTAACATATTGATTCACTGAACGTTTAAACCCAAAATCGCTCATATATTTTTTCTTAATCATTTCAAATATTTTTTGTCCATTTAAGGTATAAAGGCGTTCTGTTACGATGTTTTTTTGTCCACGTTGATAATGATCCCATAGCTCAACAATGGCATTGTGATTAATAGCTTGCACTATACCAGAAGCTAATGAATTAAGAGAGCAGTTTGCAGGAGATGGTTTTGTTTGCACTGATGTTAAAACATCATCACTAGGGGGAGCATCATAAAATGTTTCTTCACGTGAAGCTCTTTCTAAGAGATTTGATACCCATTTATTTGGTCTTTTTTTGCTTTGATCTTGTTGCAAAATAGGCTTAGGTGGCACAATCTTTTTAACAGACTCAGTGGAACTGTCACTTTTTTGATTAAACATTGATGATGTAGGAAATGCTGATATTAGCTGTTTTTGTGCGCTCTTTTGATCATTTTGTATAACACTGACTAAATCTTGTAACGCTGTAATCTGTTCATTCAAAGCTGTGCGAATTGTTTGCGTTGTTTCTTTTGTTTTTTCTGGAAGTTTTTTTACATTTTCATTGATATCATTATTAATCTTTGAAAGCTCTAAACGAACTTCATCAGCGGAGCGACGTATATCTTCTGCTGCTTCTGAAAAACGCGTTGATGCTTCACTAACAAGCTTATTAAGTGATTGTTGGAATGAATTTGTGGAGTTACGCGCATTCTTATCAGAGCGTTCAAGTGCTAAGTTGAAGATTTTTTCATAATGCCCAATCATTTGATTAATTTCATGAGACTTTGAAACAAGAGCATCGCTTAATACAGAAAGCGTATTATGTTTTTCTTCAAGTGTTGCACTAAGTGAATTTTCAGACTGTTCAAGAACATGAATAGTTTGGGAAAGTGTCTTTGCATGTTCACCAAAACTACTCGTTATATGATTAATTTGTTCAAAGGTACTCTTTGAAAGTCCTTGCAGAATTTCAACATTAGTATTGAGCGCTTGATTTGAGGCTGACAAACGCTCTGCTACTTGGTCCGTGTTGCGGAAAAAATTATTCGTACTCTCATTAAACTGCCCATCAATATTTTGAACAGCCGATAATAAAACATTACTATTTTCCTGAAAATTGTAAATTGATTGATTCAACTGTGTTAAGATGGATGAGACATTATTAACAAGCTCTTCCTTCATAATCGTTATTGTTTGAAGTGTTTCAGAGTTAGCTTTGGTTAAGCTATTCACTAAAGATTCGTTATGTGCATAAATTCTTTGTTCAGCATCTTGTGTGGAAAGAGAGAGTTGTTCACCGATATGCTGTGTTAAAGAATCAATTGATTCTGTCGTATTTTGCGCTGCTTGATTTAAGTGATTTGTAAGCTCTGTTATTTTTCCAACATGTTGTGAAATTTGTGTTGTTGTTTGATTTCCAGCATCTTCCAGACGGCTCGTTACATCAGAGAGCTGATATCCTAAATTATTTTTAAGATTTTGCATAGAGTGATGAAGAACATCACAGCGTTCATTAAGAACTTGTTCTATTGCTGTTGTTGATGTGTGAATAGTTTCATTCAATAATGCTTGTGCATTATGGCTGGCTGTTGCGAAAGCTTCGACAGTATGCGCTGTTTGTTCAGACAGAACTGACAGAACTTTTTCACTGGTATCATAAACAGTTTTTTTGACATTTGATACAATGCGATTGCCTGATTCTGAGAGAATATTTTCTGCTTGTGCAGTAACATTTGTAACAGATGAAAGAATTTGTTCACTCGTAGAAGAAAGAATATCAGAAGCTTTTATAATCTTATTATGCAGGTTATCTGTCACTGTATTAACAGAGTCTTCTAAGGTTACACGCATATTGTCAACACTGCTTTCCAGCGCTTGTTGAATTATCTGACTTTGCTCATTACTAATCATGAGAGACGTTTTTAATGTGTCAGAACGTTCCTCAATAACAGATGTTTGCATATCAATGGCTTCACAGATTTGGCTAAATTTTTCAGATAATGTTTCCTCTAGCGTTGTTGTCCGTTCAAAAATTTTGTGTGCACGATCTTCTAGATCTGTATCGAATGATTCCATACGTGTTTCAAGGGTTTCAAAGAAAACACCACTCGATTGAGAGAGAGTATTCTTTAAAATTTCGGCATGGCTTTCAAGGTTTTTGATATGATCTTGAACCGTTTCAGTAATGTTTTTATTATTGGCGACAATTGCACTCTCAACTAAATCTATTTGTTGTTTCAATGCAACATCGACACGTATATCACTTTTTGCAATGAGATTATGGATTGTTTCCATGCGTTGTTCAAGTGTGCGTGCTTGATCGGCAAGAACTTCATTGAGAGAAAAACTATTAATCGCTAAAGAATCGCGCAGAGCATCGGCACGGATATCAATATTTCTCGCTTGTGCTTCTAAAGCATCTTGGGTTGTATTACAACTTTGTACAATGACATCTTGTAACTTTTCAGTGCATTGAATGATGTTTGTAATATGATTTTCAGCTTGTTTATCAACGACTTGAACACTATCAGCCAAAACTTTTTCAATATGAGAAGTATTTTGGGACAAAACATTAATTTGATTTCTTAATGTATCCGCAATTTTATTTTTCTCGTTATCGAGCATGTCTGCCATAAGAGCTCGTTGATCAGAAAGTTGTACTTTAAAATCTTGTGAACGTTCTTGTATGATATCAACAATGGCATTGTCGACATATTGAATTTCTTCTCTCAGACTTTCCTTACTTTTATCAATTGCAGAAAGAATAGCTTCACGTCCATTTGTAAATGCATGGGTAATGTCTGCTGTTTTTTCTTGGAGGTTCTCATTTATTTTCAAGACATGAGCTTCCAAGAAGTTACCAAGTTTTTCAGCATTATCCTCTAAAGCCTGACTGCGTTCTATAAAGGAATCAATGATGGAATCACTATGTTCTTTAAGAGAAAGATCAACAGTTGCTAAACGTTGTTCAAAGGCTCCAATTGCTTGCGAGGTTACGTTATCAAATTTAGAAGAGAGTTTATGTGCTTGGTCGTCGAGCTTTAAGATCTTCTCATCAAAATTCTGTAGAGATTGATTATTACGATCAATAAGAGCTTTATCCAAGGCTTTAAACTTTTCATCAACAGCGTGCAAAGTTTGATCTGTTACTGCTTGTATATGTGTTGCAATTTTAGCAACATGTACTTCTGCTTTTTCAGCTGTTTCATTAAAAGTTTTTTCTATTTGTTTTTCATTATAATCAAATCGTTTTGCAAAACCATCAAAGTTTTTTCCTAATTCATGAAAAAATTCCGTGTTTTTCTGCTGAATTTGTGTTGTTGTTTTGTTAAATTTTTCAACAAGTTGATTTGTTACGCCATCACCGGCATAGGAAAGTTTTTCAACAAGGTCTTCACCTTGTTTTTGTAAAGTTTGAGAAAGGGTTTGTGCAAGCTTTTCAACATTGGTCACAATGTTAGAGGTAACCAAACCAAATTCATCACTCAGTTGTTCTTGGGTTCCTTTAATTGTTGATTGTACGCGATCTGCGTGATTCAAAATGGCTATGCGTTCATTACTCAATTCTTTGATTAATGTGTGAATGCGTGATTCATTCTCAGCATAGGCTTGTTCTAGATTGTGAACTTCACCTTGTATGATTGCTTCAAGTTCAACAGCACGTCCGAGGGTACGTTCAATACCTTCGTTCATTGCCGCTACTTCTTCACGAACGGTTTGCCCTATAGCAATAGCTTGTTTTTCAGATAGATGTTGTGGTTCACTAAGGCGCTGTGCAGCATTGGTCATAAGAAGCGCAATATTATGCAAGTCGTTTGAACGTTTTGTTAATTGAGCAACGCCCCAAGATATAAGGATAGGAATTGCTGTTCCGGCTGCTACAGCAAGTCCTGTTGGGGATGTAACAAAAGTGCTGATATTGGATAAGGAGCTGAGTCCGGTAGGTGCGAGTTTATGCGCAATAAAAGCTCCTCCCGTTGCCCATAAAGCACTAAGCGCTGTTGTATACCAGTAGACTCGAGAGGAAGAACGCTGCTTGAATGGTCCAAAATTTACAGGGGTTGTTATATCATCATTTGCAGGAAGAAGTTTTGTAGGCAATAATGTATTATGAACAGTTCCACCTGAAATATCAGGTGAAGGTTTTGGAGCAAAAAGCTGTTCAACAACGGATTTATCAACAACAGCTTCATCATGAATATTAGAAACAAAAGTTGACGTACCGTTTTCAGCAAAAAATTCTTCTTCTGCCATTGCAATTTTTTGAATCAGATCATCGACATTAACAACATTTTCAGAATTATTGGATGATATCGTTTCAAATCCTGTGTCATCGAAATCAAAGTTCATAGCTTTTGTGAGGGCTTCTTCAACTTCAACTTCAAATGTTTGCAATTTTGTTCTGCGTGCCATACTCGCCTCGTACTCTTACAGCCGGAAAAGGGATACATTCTCTTCCACATAATTTCTACATACTAGCTGTTAATTATTTAGAAAGGAATATGCTTAGGGAAAAATTTTAAAAACTTATCAAGATAAAGTTAACGCGGTTTCTTGTACCCTGTTTAAAAATGTTATAAAATATAGTAAAAACAATTTATTATTTAAATCTAACTAAAACAAAAATACTGTTTACAACTTGTGTTTATAGAAAGCTTTATAAGCCGGCAGTCTTTGAAATAAGGACAATTTAATAGCGGTTATATATACAGTAAGGTGCGAATGTCTCTCTTTAATATCGACAATCGTTAATAAATGTTGTTGTCCGCTTACTTTTATTGATTCTAAACGAAGCAGATTTATCATCACATATAGTCTGTAATAGCTTAGGATGTATAAAAGTATGCCTTTGAATTGTAAGCTCATAAAAAAGTAAACGTGGAAAAATTTTTAATTTAATATAGCTTTTCGTAAGTTGTACTTTATTATTGTCTTAAAGAGCTGTTTTTTCTCTAATTTCAGTTGTTTGTTGCTGAATTTTTAAGCTTCTACGTTGACAATTGGATATTTTTCAGTCGATATGCATGCACGAATATTTTATGCAATCTAGATAAAGGTGTAAGAATAATGGCAGAGCGATCACAACACCTGCAAGATGTGTTTTTAAATACGGTGCGTAAGCAAAAAATTTCCCTTACAATTTTTCTTGTCAATGGCGTTAAACTCACGGGTATTGTAACTTCATTTGATAATTTTTGTGTTCTTTTGCGCCGAGATGGACACGCGCAATTGGTTTATAAGCATGCTATTTCTACGATTATGCCTGGACAGCCTGTACAGATGTTTGAGGGTGAAAGTCCTGAGTAAACATATCATTTTAAGATAGACCTCTTATCCCATTTAAAAGTACTTAGATTGCTATGATAAATGAAAATGAGAGATTAGGAGGGGTATTTTCGCAGAATACAGGACAGGTGCGCGCACTTGTTTTGATACCGATTTTTCAAGAAAATAGAAGTGAAAGCTCTTTGAGAGAGTGTTCTATATCTTCTCGTGTTAAAGAATCATTGGGGTTAGCACGTGCTATAAGGTTAGAAGTTGTTAATTATGAAACGATTAATATTGCAACGCCTCGCTCTGCGACTCTCTTTGGAAAAGGTAAAGTAGATGCGTTAACCTGTTATATAGATGAATATTCTATTGAGCTTGCGATTGTAGATCATTTTTTAACGCCAGTACAGCAGCGTAATTTAGAAAAATTGTGGAATTGCAAAGTTATCGATAGAACGGCTTTGATTCTTGAAATTTTTGGGGACCGTGCACGAACAAAAGAAGGAGTTTTGCAAGTAGAGTTAGCGCACTTGTCCTATCAAAAAGGGAGGCTTGTGCGGAGTTGGACGCACTTGGAAAGGCAACGGGGGGGGCGTGGCTTCCTAGGTGGACCTGGTGAGACGCAAATTGAAGCAGATAGGCGTCTTTTACAAGAAAAAATTATTCGTATTCGCCGCGAATTGCAAACGGTTATTAAAACACGTGCACTTCATAGAGCAAAAAGGAAAAAAACATCTTATCCTGTTGTGGCACTGGTAGGATATACGAATACAGGAAAGTCAACTCTCTTTAACCGTTTAAGCGGTGCAGATGTTTTAGCAAAGAATATGTTATTTGCAACGCTTGACCCGACTTTGCGCAAAGTTGTGCTTCCCCATGGAAAAACTGTTCTTTTGTCTGATACTGTAGGGTTTATTTCTAACTTGCCAACGAATTTGATTGCAGCTTTTAGAGCAACCCTTGAAGAAGTGGTTGAAGCGGATCTCATTCTTCATATAAGAGATATGTCAGATCTTGATCATCGAGCACATGCCCAAGATGTTTTAGAAGTGCTTTCAAGTCTTGATATCGATATTGATGATATGGAGCATATCATAGAAGTTTGGAATAAGATTGATATGTTAGATGAGCAAGCATTGAATGTTTTACAAACAAGCGCAAAGACGCGATTAAATCCTGCTCTCATGGTATCAGCACTTAAGGGGGATGGACTCGATCAATTATTAAGAGCCATTGAAAAGCGAATTTTTGGAGAGGTGCAAAGCATTGAATATCTTTTACAACCTCATGAAATGTCGCTTATTGATTGGTTTTATGAAAACTCTGCGGAAATAGTGCAAGAAGGGCATGATGATGGGTCTATTACCATTAGAGCGGTTGTTACTTCTGAAGCAAAAAAACAACTAGAGAGCCTCAAAAAAAATATGAATTAAGTTCTTTAAAGCTATTTTTGAACATTTGTTCTTAAATTTTATATTTTTATTATCTCAAAATAATATGACAGCAAGTTAAGAGGATAGTTACTACTTTCTCTTAATAAAACAATATGAAGAAGTATTTTTCTGGTTAAAATAAAGATGAGTCTTACATGTAATAAAAGACTATTCGTACGTACCGTATGGCGAAGCATTTTGATTGTTTTGCTATTACAAATGCTATGTGTATCTTTGATTTGGTTGTATTATTTTGTCCAGCCTCGTGGTTACCAAGCAACTTTAACATTTTCATTATCTGATTCTGTAGGAAAGCCATTACCAATTAAAAAGAAAGACAATGTTATCGCCTTTTTGTTTTCACAGCCTATGTTCTTCAATGATTCGAATTTTTCTTTAAGTGCTTCTTATAAGAAAAAAAATCATGAAAATATCCGTTTATCGCGTCATGGTGATTTTATCGATCTTACTTTTGAAGCCGAGACACTTGAAGCAGCTCAACGTGGGTTGGAAACTTGGTTTTCCGCATTTTCACAAGCAATCATAAAACAGAAACAATTCTTGTTAAATGATAAATTAGAAGACAAACAATATGATAATATTGCAATCCTTAATATCGTGCAGGAATTTCGTAAATCTATTGATTCTTTTATTCAGCGTGGTGTAAAACAAACAGAGCTTCATGATCTTTCGATGCAATTAACGCAAGCAACTTTAAAGCGTATTCATTTAACAAGTTTGAATTCAACGATTAACATGATGCGTGAAAATGGGCAGTCTTTACTGTCTTTATCGTTTATTGCAGGCAATTCAGCAATTGCTGCTCTGGAATCTAAACGTGATCTCTTGGAAACACAAAGAGCACATATGGCTGTGCAATTAGGGTGGACGCATCCTCAAATTAAAGCGATGACTGCAGAATTAGAGACAGTTTCTCATCAATTAAAAAATAAAATTTTACAAATCGTTTATCAAGTTCATTCAGATGAGGTTATTGCAACGGAATTAGAAAAACAGCTCAAAAAAAGAATGAACTTTTTTGTAAAAGATCAATCCCAATCTTTGAATGAAATATTTAACGAGTTTGAAAATAAAATAAAAGTAGCAGTCGATGCCCAAAATGAAGCGATGAGCAAGTCTGCTCAACGAAGAGAAAAAATTATTGATTCATATCGGAGATTGAGTGATGATCCTCTTCTCTTACAAAATACAAATATCCACGTGGTCACGCCAACAACGTTAGCACCAATTTCTTTTATGGCTCTTTATGGAAAAAATATTCTTGTGAGTGCATTGGTCAGCTTCCTTACTCTTTTGCTAGGAATATTGTTATTCTATCCGTGCTTTAAAAGGAAAAAAGACCAAATCTCAGAAGAGGATTTGAGATCAAAAGAAAATGATCTTAAGAAGAATGAGAGTATTTTAGTCTCTCAAGAAATGAAAAATTTTGAAGCTTTTATTACGATAGAGGGATTGTCTGATGTTTTGAAATGGCGTGCTTCAACCATTATTTCAATCATTGGACCAGAAGCTGCACGGACAGCGGCAAAGCTTTCACTTCATCTCACAAAAGAGAACAAAACAATTTTGTTGGTCGATATTTCTGGTCAACAAATAGAGAAAGTCATAGGCCCACATCGCGGACTGAGTGATATTTTAACGGGCAATGCCAAGTTGCATGATGTTATTTACCGTGATTATGATACGGGGGTTGATATTCTTCCTCAGGGGTTAACAAGTGCTATTTCAGCACAAGATTTTTCAAATGATATTTTTCATATATTACAAGAATTTAAAAAAGAATATGATTTTATCATCCTAGAGATGGCAAGCGAACCCAAATATGGGTTTGAGCAATTTGCAGAGCTAACAGACTATTATATTTGTAATACTGTTCTTAATAAACAAGAATGGATGATGCGTATGGTAGACAGCTTTCCAAAGACTGTTTATCGCGTTGTAGCATCATAAGCTTCGTAAAAAAGAAATATGTATCGCATGTTATAGTGGTACGCTTGTTTTTTGCTAAAGTTGTAGTACATACTAAAATAGACAAAGAGTTAATGTTTAAATTTTAAAATGCATTTTAGTTGGAGAGAAGCGTGGGGCAATCAGAGATGGCAGTAAAGAGATTAAACAATAGCATTTTAACGCCTGTGCAAAAGGAAAATAGAAAACATATACAGGTGTGGCTTTACTCTATTTTATTGCTTTGTTTGGCAATTGTCTTAGTAGGTGGCGCTACTCGTTTGACGGGATCAGGATTATCTATAACGGAATGGAAGCCAATACACGGCGTTATTCCACCGATTGGTGAGGATCAATGGCAAGAGGAATTTTTAAAATATCAACAAATAGCACAATATAAGCTGCTTAATCCTGATATGACCTTAAGTGCTTTTAAGGTCATTTTTTGGTGGGAATGGGCGCATCGTGTTCTTGGGCGTCTTGTTGGTCTTGTCGCTTTATTGGGGCTCATTTGGTTTTGGGCGACTAAGCGTGTTGAAAAAAATATCTTACTCCCGCTTATTGTTGTACCTATTCTTATCGCCTTTCAAGGCTTTATTGGTTGGTGGATGGTTGCTTCAGGGATTGGGCAAAGTAATTTAACAAGTGTGAGCCAATATCGTTTGGCATTTCATCTTATAACGGCATGTTTTGTTATTGTTTTTGTTACTTATTTATCTCGAGGGCTTGCAGAATATTCAGAAAAACCAGCAAATAAAAAGGTGCAATATTTTGCGGCATGGCTTGTTATTCTCGTCTTGATAGAGATTTATTTCGGAGCTTTGGTTGCAGGGCTTCATGCTGGAAAAGTCTATAATACATGGCCCCTTATGGATGGGCAGATTATTCCTGATGGATTGTTGCAGCATCGTCCTGTTTGGCTCAATTTATTCGAAAATTCCTTAATGGTTCAATTTATTCATCGGTTTTTTGCTTATTTTTTATTGATTGCCTCGGCTATTCATGCTTTCTATGTACAAAAAAATGCTCCACATTCAACTCATTCTCGTCGTGCATTTCTTATCTGTGTTATGATTATTATCCAAGCAGTCTTGGGTATCTTAACACTGTTACATGAGGTTCCGATAAGTTTGGGGCTCATTCATCAAAGTATGGCATTAGTCGTGTTGTGTTTTGTTGTTGCACATTGGCGAGCAACAAAAGGGGCTTATCGCGTTGTTGAATAAAAGTTTGTGGGTAGGGAGGTTTAGTCGCTTGAAAGCATTAAATCGAGGTTTTGGATAGCTGCAGCTGATGCGCCTTTTCCTAAATTATCGAATATGGCGCTGAGATTAAAAATACCTTCACGATCATTTCCAAATACGAACAGTTTCATACCATCTTTATTGGCTAAACACTCTGGATTAAGTCTTTGAAGTGAAGCAGTTTCTTCTTGTGATGCAACTAAAATGGTATTTTGTCCATCGTAATGGTTTGCGAGAATTTCGCGCAAATCAGAACAGTTTGCTGATTTTGTGAATAAATGGCGATGCAGAGGAAGATTCACAATCATTCCTTGGGGAAAACGACCCACACTTGGTATAAAAACTGGGGGTTGATTGATTTGTCCATAGATTTTAATTTCTGGCACATGCTTGTGTTCAAGATTAAGACCATAGATAAAATAATTGTCCTGAATATTTTGTTGAGATTGATTTTCCATTTGTAAAATCAACTGTTTTCCACCACCGGTATAGCCGGAGATTGCATTAATCGAGATGGGATAATCGGCGTCTAGCAGTCCTGCTTCACGGAGTGGGCGAATCAAACTAATGGCACCGGTAGGATAGCATCCGGGATTGGTTATATAATGTGCTGCTTGGATGCGCTTTCTTTGTCCTGCTGTCATTTCAGGAAAACCGTAAACCCAGTCTGGTGCAACACGGTGGGCTGTCGAGCTATCAATAATCCTAATGTTTTTATTTTTTTGAAGCCAATGAACCGTTTCGCGTGCAGCATCATCTGGAAGACACAAAATAGCAATATCGGCTTGATTAAGATAGTCTTGTCGCAGATGAACATTATGGCGATCTTTATGAGCAAGAGAGAGTAGTTTTAAATCTGTACGCCTTTCTAAGCGTTTTTGTATTTGTAGTCCGGTTGTGCCATGTTCACCATCAATAAAAACTTTGGTTAGCATTTTTATTTGCCTTCGTATTAACTTTGCCTATTATATTCAGCTTTTCACATTATAAATTATTTTTAATCATTAAATTATTGAATTTCTTTAGATTATAGATATTTTTTGTAAAAGGTGTAAACAAATAAGAGTGTAAAAAAAGAAATGTAATCTCATTTTTTACTATTCTCGAGAGGAAAGTTTTTCGCTGTTTTTATAACAAAGAATAAGATAAATATTTGCCTCATTATTTTTGAGTGTAAGTAGTTTAAAATGTTTGGTTTGCATGGTTTGCTGTGTTATCGTTCTTTGACTTTATTTTTTTATGTTAGGAATGTGTTTTATGACTCAGCAAGAAAATGACGCACAAAAGCGCTTTTTTAATGATAATTTACAAACTGTTGATGGTGCAATTTTTGACGCAATTAGAGGGGAGTTTGAGCGTCAACAACATGAAATTGAGCTGATTGCTTCAGAGAATATTGTTTCAAGAGCGGTCCTTGAAGCGCAAGGGTCTGTTTTAACCAATAAGTATGCAGAAGGTTATCCAAGAAAGCGCTACTATGGTGGGTGTCAATTTGTTGATGTCGTTGAAGATTTAGCTATTGAAAGGGCAAAACAGCTTTTCGGTGCTGCGTTTGCGAATGTACAGCCTAATTCTGGTAGCCAAATGAATCAAGCTGTCTTTTTAGCTTTACTTCAGCCTGGTGACACATTTATGGGGTTGGATTTAAATGCTGGAGGTCACCTTACGCATGGTTCACCTGTTAATATGTCAGGAAAATGGTTTGATGTTGTTTCCTATGGTGTGCGTCAAGAAGATCAGATTATTGATATGGATGAGGTTGAGCAGCTTGCAAAAGAACGTAAGCCAAAACTTATTATAGCAGGGGGCTCATCTTATCCACGGCTATGGGATTGGAAACGATTCCGTGAAATTGCAGATGAAATCGGTGCTCATTTACTTGTTGATATGTCTCATATTGCTGGTCTTGTTGCTGGTGGCGTGCATCCTTCACCTGTTCCACATGCGCATATTGTAACAACAACAACACATAAGTCGCTTCGAGGTCCTCGTGGTGGTTTAATATTGACAAATGATGAGGCTTTATCCAGAAAAATTAATTCTGCAATTTTTCCTGGTCTTCAGGGTGGTCCTTTAATGCATGTGATTGCCGCAAAGGCTGTTGCGTTTGAGGAGGCTTTGCGTCCCTCTTTCAAGAGTTACAGTGCCAATGTTGTCGCTAATGCGAAAACTTTAGCAAAAACATTACAGGGTAATGGTTTTAATATTGTTTCTGGTGGTACAGATAATCATTTGTTGTTGGTTGATTTACGTTCCAAAAATCTAACAGGTAAATGTGCTGAATTGGCTTTGGGACGCGCTCATATTACCTGCAATAAAAATGGCATTCCTTTTGATTCTGAAACGCCATCTATAACATCGGGAATTCGTTTGGGATCACCTGCTGCCACGACGCGTGGTTTTTTAGAAAAAGAGTTTATTCAAGTTGGTCATCTGATTTCAGAAGTTCTTGATGGTCTTCGGAGTGCAAAAAGTGATGAAGATAATCATGCCGTTGAAATGGCTGTTGAGAAAAAGGTAAAAGATATAACGAATCAATTTCCTCTTTACTCTTATCTTACCACTCGTTAAGGATACAAAGGATGCGCTGTCCTTACTGCCAATATGAGGATACACAGGTCAAAGACTCTCGTCCAGCAGAAGAGGGGGCAGTGATTCGCCGCCGCCGTGTGTGTTCCGTTTGTGGTGGTCGTTTTACAACTTTTGAACGTGTTCAGTTGCGTGAGCTCTTGGTTGCTAAAAAAAGTGGACGATGTGAACCCTTCGATCGTGATAAGTTAATGCGATCAGTTGATGTGGCTGTACGTAAGCGCAATATTGATCCTGATCATATTGAACGAGCAATTTCTGGCATTGTACGCCAGCTTGAAAGTTTGGGAGAACCAGAGATTTCTTCAGAAAAAATTGGGCATCTTGTGATGGAAGCATTGAAAAGAATTGATGATATTGCTTATATTCGTTTTGCTTCTGTGTATCGAGATTTTCGTAATGCAAGCGATTTTCACGATGTTATAGATGAATTGTCAAAGGGTATCGCGGATACAGAATCTCGTTTTGATGAATAAAAAAGTGCAAGATGAACGGTTTATGGCTGCAGCTATTCGTTTAGCAGAACGTCATGTCGGTCTTACAGGTGAGAATCCTTCCGTTGGTACGTTAATTGTGCGAAACGATAATGGTGCTGTGGGGGCTTTTATTGTTGGCTATGGCGTAACAGCTATTCATGGGAGTCCTCATGCGGAAGTGCAAGCTTTACACATGGCAGGTTCTTTGGCTCAAGGAGCGACAGCTTATGTTACTTTAGAACCTTGTGCGCATTATGGAAAAACTTCGCCGTGTGTGAATGCGCTTATTGATTCAGGTGTTTCTCGAGTTGTTGTTGCGCTGACTGATTGTGACAAGCGTGTTGATGGTCATGGTATTGCTCTTTTGCGAGCGGCGGGTATTGAAGTGGTTGAGGGCATTTTAGCTGAAGAGGCTTTTGGATCCTTATGGACGCATTGGTGCATAAGGAAGATACAACGCTGTGCGGTCACTTTTAAAATGGCAATTTCTGCCGATAATGGTGTTGGAAAAAGAGAGAAGGGCAGCGTAAAAATTAGTGGAACACTTTCTCATGCCCATACGCATATTCTACGTGCTCAAAATAATGCTATCCTCGTTGGTATTGGTACTATATTAGCAGATGATCCACAACTCAATTGCCGCTTGCCAGGGATGGAGATGCGCTCACCAATTCGTATTATTTTGGATGCAGATTTATCTATCCCCCTTGATGCAAAAGTTGTCCAAACAGCCATAAAAATTCCTACATGGGTTATTTGTGATGTGGATATTTCAAAGAAAAGCAAAAAAAATGCATTGGAGCAATATGGTGTGTCTGTTTATTCGGTCGAGATGAATAATGGTTGTGTAGAACCCTTTGCTCTTTTACAGATGCTTTATAAACATGGGATTAATAGTGTTTTATTGGAAGGGGGTGTCAAGACAGGGGAAAAATTTTTGAATGCTGGTTGTGTTGATCATTTGATATGTTTTCATACCCCCATTGTTTTAGGCAAAAATCGTATTGAAGCCCCTCATTTTGGAAATTATCTCTCGCAGTTTCATGAGATTGAGACAAGAATGTTTGGAAATGACCGTTTTTATAAGTGGAGACGTAAGACATTATGTTCACAGGAATTATAACGGATATTGGTTGTGTTGAAGATGTTCAACCTTTAAAGCAGGGGATTCGTTTAAAGATTTCTACCCGCTATGCTATAGAAAGCTTAGCAATTGGGGCGTCAATTGCTTGTTCAGGAATTTGTCTGACAATTGTAGAGCGAGGATTAAAGCAAGAAGATTCCAATTGGTTTGTTGTCGAGGCGTGGGAAGAAACATTACGTTTAACGAATCTTGTACAATGGATAAAAGGAACTTTTGTTAATTTGGAACGTTCGCTTCGATTGGGTGATGAAATGGGAGGACATTTAGTTTCTGGTCATATTGATGGTTTGGCTGAAATCATTGATCAAAAAAATGAAGGGGATGCAATTCGCTTTTATTTAAAAGTTTCAAGACAATTTATGCCTTTCATTGTTAATAAGGGATCTATTGCTCTTAATGGGACATCTTTGACTGTTAATGGTGTTGAGGATTGTGTTTTTGATGTTCTTATTATTCGCCATACACTTGAAATGACAACGTGGGGACAAGCTAAAATTGGAGATCGGGTCAATTTGGAAATTGATCAACTTGCTCGTTATGCTGCAAAGCTTTTTACTTTAAAAAGAGAAGGTGAATAAGCCAACACTCTATTGATTGTTTTCAGAATTTTATGCTTTATAACCTTGATTTTTTTGATTCGTTTTTTGTGGAATTCCATTATGATGAAAGAGATACGTAAAAAGCCTCACGTATTGATTGTTGAAGCACGTTTTTATGAGGGGATTTCTGATGCGCTTTTGAGAGGTGCAGTGAGTACTTTGCAAAAAGCTGAAGCAAGTTATGATGTTGTAACGGTTCCTGGAGCATTAGAAATACCAAGTGCAATAGCTTTTGCTGAACAAAACAAGATATCGTATGATGGTTATGTTGCTCTTGGTTGTGTTATTCGGGGTGAAACATATCACTTTGAAATTGTTGCTAATGATTCTTGTCGTGCATTGATGGATTTAACTGTTCATCAGCACTTGGCTATTGGAAATGGTATTTTGACTGTTGAAAACGAAGAACAAGCATGGGTGCGTGCAAAACTAGATGACAAAAATAAAGGTGGTTTTGCGGCTGAAGCTGCTTTATGTATGATCGCTCTAAAAAAGAGATTTGGAGATAATCGTTAAATATGGCTGATATAAAAAGCAGACATTTTCCGCGTTCAGCCAATAAACGTGGAGCAGCAAGACTCGCTGCAGTTCAAGCACTCTATCAAATGGATATCGTGGGTTCGGGGGTGATGGAAACGGCAGCTGAGTATGAGGCTTATCGTTTGGGAAAAGATATTGATGGAGATCAATATCTTGAAGCTGATTTTCAGTGGTTTTTGGCTATTATAACGGGTGTTGTAAAAGATCAAAAGCAGCTTGATCCGCTGCTTCATCAACAGCTTTCTGCAGAGTGGTCTCTTTCACGTCTTGATTCTATATTGCGAGCAATTTTACGAGCAGGTTTATGGGAGTTGATCAACCGTAAAGATGTTCCCGTTGCGGTTGTCATGAATGAGTATGTTGACATAGCAAAGGCGTTTTTTGAAGGTGATGAGCCAAAACTTGTTAATGCAGTTCTTGACAGTATGGCAAAAAAAGTTCGCCTCTAAGAGTTACAACCCCCCCTATTATAGATCTGATATTATCAGACCTATAATATTGAAACGGTATGCAGACTATATAATTTAGTTATGGGGTGGCAAATTCGCAGGGCCTTTTATAATTTGAATTAAGAAAGGATGTTCTTTCGTTACAGTTGGCGTTGTTTGTGTAATAAAATCAAATACTTGACCGTCTTGTAATCCGTAATTTGCAACTTTTGTAACCTGATTATTTTTACTGAAGTAAATGGCTAAAACTTTGCGATCAATAATCTTTGTTTTCATAAACTGCATCCCACGATAACGTGTCTGTGAGATGTAATAAAAAACTTCATTATCATATTTTGTTTTTAATGAAGGGGTTCCTAAAGTTAAAAGAACTTGCTCTTGACTTGAGCCAATAGAGATAGAACTTAGAGCATTTTTATCAAGAACATAGCCCTCTCTATAAATTTGGCTCGAACCTGAAGAATCAAGAAGGCTACACCCAGCAAGCATTCCTATGCTTGCTGTTGATAGACCAATCAATAATTTACGTTTGATTAAGGCTATTATGTGAGGCATTTGAAACAATGGTATCTCCTTTTTATACTGAGATGTAGGACAAGAAGGCAACCTCAAGTTTTTTCTAATTTTAACTTAATCTACCGTAGCTTACACTGAGTTTCCCTGTTATAAAGCAAATTATGCCATATAGAATTTCTTTAGAAAAGAAAAAAATGCATAAATACTTGAGATAAATAAAAACATAGTGCTTTACGCGTTTTTATGTTTGGGAGTTGTCAATGAATGTTCAAAATGTTCCTCAAATGACATTTGCTTTGGCTTATCCAGTATCTGTACGTTCTCTACCTGCTAAAGGTATAAGGGTTCATTTTTGTGCAAACAAAAAAGAATGTACACATTTAGCCCAGAACCATGATTTAATTGAAGTAAAATCTTGTGAGGGAAAATTCCATATTTTCCCGTGGAAAAAACGCGGAGTGCGTATAAAAGGTCTGTTGCAAGCGCGTATACTACAGTTATGTGTTGTTACATTGGAACCATTAGAAAATATCCTTTGTGAAAATATTGAGGTTGTTTTTGTTCCTGAAGATTCAAATTTGATGAAGCCCCAAATATCAGAGGATACAGGGGAATTGTTTTTAGATGTGGGGGGGCTTGATACTCCTGAAGTGTTTTATGATGATAAAATTGATATTGGCGCAATCATGGAAGAGTTTTTTGAGTTGTCTATTAATCATTATCCACGTAAAGAAGGGATAAAGATGAATATGGATGAAAATTTAGAAGAAGCAGAGCGAAAATTCTCTCCATTTTCTGTTTTGAAAAATTGGAAGTGATTGTAGAAACATACAAAAAATATCTATTGTATGCTAAACGGTATTTTCTGCGGAGCGATTTTCGCAAGATGTGCTGTGTGAGTATTCAGGAGCCAAAAATCATAATATGTATTTAAAGATGTAAATGAAAAGATGTGGGATATGCAAGCGTGATTAGAATTTCTGTGGATGTCATGGGCGGTGATTACGGTCCAGAAGCAGCTATTGCAGGAGCAGCAATTGTACAAAAATATTTATCAAATATTTATTTTCTATTTTATGGAGTAGAGGAGGCTGTTCGTCCGGTTTTAAAAAAATATCCCTGTTTGGATTCTGTATCGCGCTTTTGCCCTACAGAAAGTTATACACGCATGGATGAAAAGCCAAGCCAAGCACTTCGTAATGGACGTGGTAAATCATCAATGTGGTACGCCATTGAAGCGGTAAAAAATGGTGAAGCTGATGCTTGCATTTCTGCTGGTAATACGGGTGCACTCATGGCCATGTCTTATTTTTGTTTGAAAATGCTTGCAGAGGCTGAACGTCCTGGTATTGCGGGTATCTGGCCAACACTGCGCAGTGAGAGTATTGTTTTAGATATTGGAGCAACAATTGGTGCCTCTGCTAGTCAGTTGGTTGATTTGGCGGTTATGGGAGCAGGTATGTTTCGCGCTTTATATCACACTGAAAGACCAAGTGTTGGGCTTTTAAATGTGGGGGTAGAAGAGGTTAAAGGACTTTATGAAATAAAAAAAGCAGGAATGATATTGCGTGAAGTGCAATTAGAAGGATTGGAATATAAAGGATTTGTTGAGGGCAATGACATTGGAAAAGGAACAGTCGATGTTGTTGTAACAGAGGGGTTTTCTGGTAATATTGCTTTAAAAACCGCAGAAGGAACCGCGCGACAGATAGGAGAGATTTTAAACTCTGCAATGCGCAGTTCTTTTTTAACATCTCTTGGTTATTTTTTATCGCGGGGTGCTTTTCGTATACTGAAACATAAAATGGATCCTGATAGGGTGAATGGAGGAGTGCTTTTAGGTTTGAATGGTGTTGTTATAAAAAGTCATGGCAGTGCTAATGCTAATGGCTTTGCTTCTGCTATCCGCGTTGGTTATGAGATGGTTAATAACGGACTTTTACAAAAAATAACGGCTGATTTACGGCGATTTCATGAAAATAAAGAAACACTTTTTGACCAAGAAGATGAAGCAGTGATGAATGGAGAGTCCTTATGATAAGCTCTTATAATAGAAATGAAAAATTTGAAGAAAAGGTAAGAGCTGAATGATTCGGTCAATTATACGTGGTGTAGGAAGTGCTTTGCCGAAAAGAAGTTTATCAAATGAAGAGATTGCAAAGTTTGTTGAAACGTCAGATTCATGGATTGTTCAGCGTACAGGAATACGCCAACGTTATATTGCCAGTGAAAATGAAACAACTGTTTCTTTAGGAGTTGAGGCTGCGCAAGCAGCACTTACAAATGCTGGTTTAACAATAAAAGACATCGATTGTATTATTTTAGCAACGTCCACCCCGAATCGTACTTTTCCTGCTTCTGCTGTTGAAATTCAGCATGCTTTGGGAATGAGCCATGGATTTGCTTTTGATATTCAAGCTGTTTGCTCTGGTTTTATTTTTGCTTTAACAACAGGAGATTCTTATTTACGGTGTGGGGGAGCTAAAAGAATTTTAGTTATTGGATCCGATACATTTTCTCGAATTTTAGATTGGGAAGATCGTACGACATGTGTATTGTTTGGTGATGGTGCTGGTGCTGTTATTTTGGAAGCACTAGAAACTGAGGGGGGTATTGCTTTTGAGCGTGGTATATTGTCTGCGAAATTGCGTTCTAATGGTGCTTATATAGATAAGCTATATGTTGATGGTGGACCTTCAACAACACAAACGACAGGCTATTTGCGTATGGAAGGACGAGAAGTTTTTAAATATGCTGTTGGTATGATAACGGATGTGGTTGATGATTGTTTTGCAGCTGCAGGTATGGATTCTTCACAACTAGATTGGTTTGTACCTCATCAGGCTAATAAGCGCATTATTGAAGCATCTGCTAAAAAGCTGGGAATTTCACTAGATAAAGTTGTGATTACCGTTGATCAACATGGTAATACGTCTGCTGCATCAGTTCCGTTGGCTTTAACAACAGCTGTTTGCGATGGAAAAATAAAAGAAGGAGATCTTATCATGTTAGAAGCCATGGGAGGTGGATTTACATGGGGAGCAATTCTTATTCGTTGGTAAATTATGGCTACTTGACCATATTTCAAGAAAACGTATAAGTCATTTTGTAATTTTTAATATTTTAATAGGTGGTTATAATGACAAGTAAGACAGTAACGCGTGCAGATTTAGCGAGCGTAGTTTGTAAAAGAGTGGGCTTGTCACATACTGAATCAGCAGCTTTAGTCGAATTGGTTTTGGATGAGATTTGCAACTCACTTATAAGAGGTGAAGCGGTTAAATTATCTTCTTTTGCAACTTTTCAGGTTCGCAGTAAAAATGAACGTGTTGGACGCAATCCAAAAACAGGTGTTGAAGCACCGATTCCGCCGCGACGTGTTGTGACGTTTAAGGCTGCCAATGTCCTTAAACAGAGAATTTTAGATTCGCATCGTGCAAAACAGAAAAAATGATATCTCATAAATAAATGCCATGGTATGTTTGGTATTTGTTAAAGAAATGTATAAAATAAGGGTCTTTATTTTTTAGAAAAAGACTGGTGAGTAAGGTATCAATGATGGTCTTATTTTTGACTAATCTTGTTGAGAAATTGAGACAGAATGAGTCATTGTGAAGTAATTTATTTTGTTTTAAATAAGGTGTTACAAAATGGATAAAAGCTCTGATGCTTTTCGCACAATTAGCGAAGTAGCGGAGTTATTGGAGCTTCCGCAGCATGTCTTAAGATTTTGGGAAACACGTTTTAGGCAGATTAAACCAATGAAACGTGGGGGAGGAAGGCGCTATTATCGTCCGGTCGATGTTGATTTGCTCAATGGTATTAAGCAGTTACTATATGATCAGGGTTATACGATAAAAGGTGTGCAACGCCTTTTGAAAGAAAATGGTGTTGCTTTTGTGACTGCATTGGGTAATGGTGATCTTGATGCTATGAATGTGGTCATAGAGAAGAAACATGCAGGACAAACTTCTGAAAATGCTAGCAATAAGCCTAAGAAATCTTCTTTTGGGCTTTTGAGTTTCATGAGAAATGAGGGAGAAACATCTGTCGGTTCTGTGAATCTTTACAAAGATAAAACTGATAAAGCATTGTTACAAGAAATTCTGTTTGAACTCATTGAATGTAAGCGTGTTCTTGATAGAGCACGATAATAATATTTTTTTATTTTATATGTGTTTTGTAGATATTTAGATGTTTTATGGATGTGCCCAGAATTTTATACGTTCAGCGAGTAGTCATATATCGTATGTGTATATTTAACGAGTTTTTTATAAGAGTTTTTCATTTGGTAAAACATGAAGAAGAGAAAGAATAAACGCTGAGTTTTGCCATTTTTTTTGATTTGGCTTTATAAAAATTAAGGCAATATCTCATCAGTGTAGATTGCGGGATGTAGAATGCCATTAGCTTACCAATTCATGTGCTTGTTTTAAAGAGATGTTTCTTAAGGCTTCTTAATCTTATTTTATCATAATGCCTCGTGAATGATTAATGGTAAACTCGTTGAGTACCGCTATTTTTATACTTATGAAGGTTCAAGTCGGCATCATCATTATAATTATAGCCTGTTCTCAATGACTGCAACAATTCTTAGCACTTTAGGCGGTTCATTGTAGGCATTTTAAAAGTCCTTTCTCAATAATTTTTATCCACGCACTCATTCCGCTTGTTTCGTGCAAGCAAATGATTTTGATAGATTCAACATAAACATATTAAAAATAAGAGAAGCCTATGATATTCGAAACCTTATTTAATATGAATAACGATATATTATCATTATAAATCAATATATTGTCCTTTTTATAAGGGCTTATCTTACGAATAAGAAATATCATTGTTCAGCTAATTTTACATATTTTTTATTAATAAATATAATCTTGTTTTCAGTTTTCTTGCTTGATGTTTCTATAATTATTGTAATGATCTATCCATGATAATAGCAGAATTTTTTCATTATAAAGGTAAAAGATTAATGTTATTATTAATATTCAATTGTCTATGATTTTTGCATTTAAACAGCTCATAGCTTATATTCAACTTTTTCACCAATCCACCTTGTAGAGAAAGAGCACGTTATTCTTTCTGGTGACAGGTCATTGTGCATGAAACAAAAACACACTACAATATCAAATTATTTCATTTTGTACAAAAACTGAAAATTTATAGTAAAAAATTAACGTATTACCATCTTCCGTGATATTATGCATTTATTACACGTTGCAAATCTGGAGGTGTTGCTTCATTTGAGAGTTGTTTAATCACATCTTCTACAGATAAAAGGGTTTGATTTGTACTTCCTAAGCGGCGCATATTTACGCTGTTTGTTTCAGCTTCACGTTTGCCACATACCAAAATTACGGGGACTTTTTGTAAAGAATGTTCTCGTATTTTATAGTTAATTTTTTCATTGCGGAGATCTATTGTTGCGGAAAGCCCAACAGCTTTAAGTTTTGCTGTTATTTTTTGGGCATATTCATTTGCTTCGGATGTAATTGTTGCAACAACAATTTGTTCAGGAGCAAGCCAAAGTGGCATATGTCCAGCAAAATTTTCAATTAATATACCAAGAAAACGCTCCATTGATCCAAAAATAGCACGGTGGATCATAACAGGTTGACGTTTTTCTGAATCTTTATCAATATAGAATGCACCAAAACGTTCAGGGAGATTAAAGTCTATTTGTGTTGTTCCACATTGCCATTCACGACCGATAGCATCCTTTAATGTATATTCAAATTTTGGACCATAAAATGCTCCTTCACCTGGAAGGATGCTTGTTTTGATTTGTCCTGCAAATTTTGTTTCAATCGTTTTAAGGACGGATTCCATGATACTTTCTGCATGATCCCATAATGCATCAGATCCAACTCGTTTTTCTGGACGGGTTGAAAGCTTAAGACTAATTTCTTTAAAACCAAAATCGGCATAAGTTGATAAAATAAGATCATTAATACTGAGACATTCATCGGCTAATTGTTCATCAGTACAAAAAATATGCGCATCATCTTGTGTAAAACCACGCACACGCATAAGACCATGTAAAGAGCCTGAAGGCTCATAACGATGAACAAGTCCAAATTCAGCAAGTCTAATAGGCAAATCACGATAAGATTTTAAACCATGTTTAAAAATTTGCACATGACCAGGGCAGTTCATTGGTTTAAGGGCATAAACATTCCCATGATCTGAATCTTCTTCTGCTGAAATTACTTTGAACATATTCTCCTTATACCAACCCCAATGGCCAGATATTTCCCAGAGTGACCTATCGAGAACTTGTGGTGCATTAACTTCAGCATATTGATGATCATCAAGGCGTCTACGCATATAGCTGATCAAATTTTGGAACATTTTCCAACCTTTTTTGTGCCAAAAAATCATTCCTGGCCCTTCTTCTTGAAAGTGAAATAAGTCCATTTCACGTCCCAAGCGGCGATGATCACGTTTTTCAGCTTCTTCTAGCATATGGAGGTAGGCTTTTAAGTCATTTTCATTTGCAAATGCTGTTCCATAAATTCTCGTGAGCATTGGATTATTGGCATCGCCACGCCAATAAGCTCCTGCAACTTTCATTAATTTGAAAGCATTCCCAATTTGCCCTGTAGATTGCATGTGCGGTCCGCGACAAAGATCAAACCACTCCCCTTGATAATAGATTTTTAAATCTTGATTTTCAGGAATGCTATCAATAAGTTCAACTTTATAAAATTCCTTTTTCTCAGAAAAAACTTTTCTTGCTTTTTCACGAGACCAAATTTCTTTTCTAAAAGGTTTATTGCGTTGGATAATTTCACGCATTTTCTTTTCAATGACGGTGAGATCATCTAATGTGAAAGGTTGTTGGCGTGCAAAATCATAATAGAATCCGTTCTCAATGACAGGACCTATTGTTACTTGCGTTTCAGGAAAGAGCTCTTGCACTGCTTCAGCAAGGACATGGGCGCAATCATGCCTTATGAGCTCAAGAGCGCGTGAATCTTCTCGGGTAATAATCTCTACTTGACCAGATTGTCCCAATGGATCCGATAAGTCTCGCGTGATACTATCAAGACTATAGGCGACTGCTTTTTTTGCAAGTGATTTAGAAATAGATTCTGCTAATTCCAAGCCTGTCATTTCGGCGGGGTAATTACGTTTTGAACCATCGGGAAAAAAAAGAGAAATAGAGCAAGACATAAAAACACCCTTTTAATCCAATTCCGCTAACGATTGCGGATGGTTTCGTGAAAATTGAGTAAAAAGCTTATAGACTAATTTTTTATCAATACATGTGAAAAAAGAAAAGGATTATTTGTTGTGTTTGTCAGAAATTTTCCAGTAACGCCAAGGTTTATAAAAACAGCAAGAATTTCCAAGCGATGGAGGGACTGGATCAAAGCCATCTGTTCCAAAGGGCCCACAACGCATGATACGAAAGAGTCCCATCCATGCACCAGCCCAAAGCCCATGGCGTGCAATCGCTTCATATGTATATTCTGAACAAGTCGGGGCATGGCGACATTGATTGCCTATAAGGCTCGAAAGTGTTATTTGATAGAACCGTATTAAGAAAATACCCAATAATCGTCCGGGTGTTTTTTGCCAAGTGCCTGTGTAATTCCGAGTCAACTTTTTTTGTCTAGATTGTGATTTGAACATTTATTTTTCTTCAATTTTTTGAATGCAGTCTATCGTTGCATCAAAGGGTAGTAGTGTTGCTGCATGGCGCACTTTATAGTCTTTAATGGGCTGTAAGCAAGAAAAATCCTCAAATGGAGCTTGAGGAGAAGGACCATTTTGCGTTAGCATTTGGTAGATAACTTCACGCAATATTTTAAGATCTTGAGTTGTTTGTCCGATGATATGAGATGCTAAAAGTGAAGCTGAAGCTTGCCCTAGCACACATGCATGTATTTCGTGAGCAAAATCGGTAATAATACTATTTTCCACTTTTAAATCTACAGTGATTGTCGAACCACAAAGGTGTGCATGTTTTCTTGATGTTGCATCAGGATTATTAAGACGCCCAATTTTGCCTATATGTGCAGCATATTTAAGTATTTTATCATTATAGATAGTATCAATCATGCGCTATTGCCTGAAATTTTGAAAGTCGTGATTGTTTAAACTTTTAATTCGCTTATATAGAGATTATACAAAATGAGATAGGTATGGAGCAAATGCTTTGTATAGAGTAAGCTTGGAGTTTTTGAATGCGTAATGTTGTTAAAGAAGACGCAAATTTATCTGAAAAAAAGCGTCCGAGTATTGAAAAGGTGGAAGAAGCGATTCGTACATTACTCTTATGGATAGGGGAAAATCCAAATAGAGAAGGGCTTTTAGATACTCCAAAACGTATAGCCAAGGCATATCGCGAGCTTTTTAATGGTTATAGTCAATCGGTTAAAGAAACCTTAGGTACAGTTTTTGAAGAGGTTTCAGGATACAATGAAGCCGTAATCGTAAAGAATATACCTTTTTATTCACACTGTGAGCATCACATGATCCCAATTATTGGGAAAGCACATATAGCATATCTTCCTAATGCAAAAATTGTTGGTCTTTCAAAAATTGTACGTGTTGTAGATATTTTTTCTCGTCGTTTACAAACTCAAGAAGCTATGACAGCGCAAGTGGCTCACGCGTTAAAAACGTATCTGAAGCCTCATGGTGTAGCAGTATTGATTGAGGCTGAGCACATGTGTATGGCTATGAGAGGAATCCAAAAACAGGGCTCTACAACAATTACAAAAAACTTTCATGGTTATTATGAAAAAGATCAAGCGGCACAAGCACATTTTATGATGATGGTTCAAAGGTCATAGTAAAGCCCATATTTCTCGTAATCTTTATTAAGTTATAAAGCATCCGGATAAAATAAATTATGAGAAAAAGAAAATTGGCTTGTACCTTTCTTTATGATTTGTTAAAGGCTAAAAACCAAGATTTTTTCTTTCCACGTGCGGTCGTGGCGGAATTGGTAGACGCGCAGCGTTGAGGTCGCTGTGGGGCAACCCGTGGAAGTTCGAGTCTTCTCGACCGCACCAGTTAGCAGTGAGTCTCTCCATAATGAGATGAAGTTATGTTAGAGAGAGGGGATTTATAGGCATTATAGAAAAATCTTTTTTGTATGTTATTTGTTGGTGTGTTGCAAATAATGTTTCGTTTTTTATTACTTTATCTATGCATTTGAAATGTTATATTTTTATAAGGTGGGGTGAAGTTGCAGTGAGAAGTATAATGATTCTGAGATATTTAACACTTCTTATTTGTATTTCTTTATTATCAGCGTGTAGTGATTCACGTGCTGTACTTTGGCATGGGGTGCATGCAACACCTTCTATGACTGCCGTAGAAAGGGAAGTTGAAGGGAAACCAGTTTCTCCAAAAGCCATCGTTCCAGTGTATGTTGCAACAAGTCGTATGATGCAAAATAATTACGCTCAACCTTATGGTGCAGAGCGATCAAATAAAGTTCATTATAATCGCGTTGACGTAGGAATTCCTCAGCAACATGTAAAGGGAGTTGTTGAAATAAATGCCTATAAACCTACGCATGATAAGTATTTTGCAGCAGTAGCATTGCAAAAATACGATAATAAAGAACAGTTTAAACAGCAATTAAATGCTGCTTTAGCAAAAAAGCCAAAAGGAAAAAGAGAAATTTTTCTTTTTATCCATGGGTATAATAATAATTTTGCAGATGGTACATTTCGTACAGCACAGTTTACACACGATTATTCTTTAAATGTTGTCGCTGTGCATTATTCTTGGCCTTCGGCCGGATCAGTTCCTCTTTATATTTATGATCGTGACAGTGCTAATTTTGCCCGTGACGGATTGATAGAGCTTTTAACACTTATTAGTGAAACCAATGCTGATCAAATTTCGGTTATTGCACATTCTATGGGCAATTTTGTTATAATGGAAGCATTTAGAACGTTAGCGTTACAGGGAAAATATAAGCCTATTCGTCGTATTACAAGTTTATTAATGGCTGCACCAGATATTGATGTTGATGTATTTGAGCGCCAACTTAATGATATAAAAAAACTTCCGCAGCCAACCGCTATTTTAGTATCCAGAGCGGATAAAGCTCTTGCGGTTTCAGGACGTCTTACGGGTGGACATCATCGTGTGGGCGATGGCTCAGATATTGAAATGTTGCGTAAAAATGGAATAGCTGTTCTTGATTTTTCTCATGTGGATGGGGGAGCACACAATGTCTTTGCATCTTCGCCAACGTTGATGGCTCTTTCTCGAGAAGGTTCTTTGGCTTCCACAATTATGCAAGGTACAGAATTGTCACCTAGTCAAGCCCTTCTTGCTGATGGTAGTAGTGTGTTGGAAAAAACAACACATCTTATCCTTTATACACCTGTACGTTTTCTCTCTCCACGGATTCCACGTTGATCGTGAAAAGAGAGAAGGGGCTCCATCGAATAATGTATTGGAGGTAATATTTTTTAGCACTTTCTTTAGAATGGTCTTGTAAAATGAAAAATAAATAGCGGGATGAATATAAAAAACAGTCATTAGGTGAGTTTGTGATGATTGCACGGAAACGCTATGTTAATACGCCTACAGTTGTTGATTATTTGTCTCATTCCGCAATTAAGTTATTAGACATTCATGCTATGCTTGTGAAGGTGAGAAAAGGTGATATGGGGGAAAAACCAAATTTATTGCGTCAAATTGATTCTACAAAAAAACAGTTAGATGAGATAAGCCATGCTCTTATTTTAGAATATCGTAAACGCCAAGAAAATGAGCGTTTTTTAAAACAAATTCTGCTATCCATTTCTGATCAACTTTTTGCACTTAATAATGGTTTTAAGGAAACAGGACGTCTTTTTTTTCAAGAAGTTAGAATACTTCAATCTCAGATGCAATGTTTATATGAGGGAAAGGAGAGGCTGCATTTGTTGAATAGCCAAGAATCTTTTTGTTCTCCGTCAAAGATTGATGAAGTCATTAAACAGTTACAAAAAGCACGAGAAAAGCTTATTCTTGAAAGCCCACATCTCTTTGAAAAAAGCACAAAAGCTAAACAATAAAAGTTCTTTAGTTGAGCAGATAGATAATTTGAATTTTACAGCAAAAACGCTGTTAGATAGAAGGCTATAACCTTTTTAAAGAAAAGAATTTGCTTTAATAAATGAAACACATGTATTTTATAATCACACTCTTTATCGCATTAAAGCTTTAGAAGACTTTGGTTATATCTTTGCTAAAGTTAAGGCTTATGTTAAGTTGAGCTTTCAAATGCTTCGCACAGGAGAGCCGCTTACGAATAATTTTAAAGTGTTATCTTTATTGGCTGGCTGCTCAGTAAAAAAATTCAGAAGGCATTAGATCTTTTATTAGAAACTGGACATATCATTTGTTTAGAAGATGGTCGGTTGTGGAACCCAGATGTTGAATTAGAATTAAATGATAGCAAAGAGAAATCAGAAGCAGCAACAAAAGCAGCTCATTCTAGATGGCATAAAACAAAAGGTAAAAATGACAATAATCATATAAAAGAAAACGCATATGCGGATTGCATGCAGAGCGCATACGATGCGCATAGTGTTGCGCAATGCGAACGCAATGCCATTAACAATAACATTAACATATATAAAAAAAATAAAACTAACGTTTTATTAAAAAAAGAAATTGATTTTGAAGATTTAGAAACAATCGATTTGGTTGACGAGCCAATCGAGTGTGATGTTGAAAGCCAATCAGAGCAAACCAACCAATCAATCATTCACGAGCAAGAAAGCGTTCCTAAGAAAGCCAAGCGAAGTAAGGGGAAAAAAGAACTTGGAAGCGTACCAGAAGATTTTGAACCTGATTTGCAATACGCAATCGATAAAGGCTTAACGCAGGATGAGGCGTTATTAGAATTCGAAAGATTTAAACTTCATTGGAAAGCCAACCCATGTCGAAATGCAAACAATCGCGATTGGCAAAGTGCTTGGTGTGGTTGGATTATTAACCAAAATGGAACGCTAGCCAAGAAATTAGAACAGGAGAAACGATATGCAAACGAACGCTATAAGCTCTCAACAAACAATTTCATAAACAGCCTTTCACAAAGCTTCAGTACACTCAAATCAGCAATCACCACTAGCGATTCTTATGGATCAGAATGCAGCAGAGATACAGAGGCTATCAGTTCATTTGCAAGCACTTGCCAAGAGAGTGGACCGGAGTGTGTATCCTCCAACCTCTATGCATGGAAAGCCGTTGACGCTGGAGGAGAAAGCGCAAGTTTTGCAAGACTGTAATCGCTTACAAGCACTGCTTTCACGGAAAGTTACGGTTGAACATATCGAGGCGGCTGCTTATTTGCTTTCTGGTCTAAAAATACCGGCAAATATAGACCTGAATGTTATCGCTTTGAACTATAGCATAGCCTTATCAGATGCTTCAGAATACGCTCTAAAGCAGGCTGTTAAGGATATCATATGCGGAAAAGCAAAGGGCTTGTCGAAAAACCTTTATGCTAACAGGAGCAGAGCTTGCAGAGTGATGCTTATTTTGAATATCGTCTGGTGGGTGAGCAAATCTTTGAACTGACAGGCAATCGCACTCTTCTTGATGTTGAAGATCCCAATGCTCAAATGCAAAGGCTCTATGACAATGCTGTGGAGCAGCAAGATCCCTTGGGGTTAGTGCTAGGCAAGCCCTTAACGCCTCAGCAAATTGCTGGGATCAAAAAGGATATGATCTGGCTTGAGACCCACCTTGTCGACGGACAAGAGGTCTTGGTACCCCACGTTTATTTGGCACCAAACACTTCTTTAGCACAAGATGTTTATGGGGCAAAAACGCAGCAAGGAAACCTTGCCAGTGCACGTTTGAAAGGCAATGGCGTCACTATAGAGACGGACCGTCTTACCAATAGTGGCACCATATCAAGTAATGGTGCATTGCATGTTTCGACTATGCAAACTTTGTTTAATGATGGTGGTTTTTTGCTTGGCAGCGGTGCTGTAGATCTCAGCAGTGGCGATCTTTTAGCCAACTCTTCAGGGGTTATTCTGGGGGATATCATCACCCTCAATGCGAAGACAATCATTGATGGTACTGCAAAAATCCGTGACACGAATGAATATGGTTTTGTTGATCGCAGTGGGCAGCAGGCTCAAATCATTTCTATACAGGATTTAAACATTCACTCCCTTGGCGATTTAAGCATGACTGGTGGCCAATGGAGCAGTGGCGGTCCGATGACGGTGATTGTCGATGGTTCTGCTACGTTTGGTTCATTAGTGCTAGAGAGTGACCATAAGGAGACATTGGAAAAAGGGCATTATAACGCCCAAAGCAGTGAGCACCGTTTGACAGAAGTCAACAGTGATGGAGATTTGACCATTGTCACAGGTGGTGAACTTAACCTTGGGGGAAAGTTTAAAGCCAAGGGCAATGGGGATTTCACCAGTGGTGGCGCTCTCAACGCGATTTCAGAGCAAGATTTTAACAGTTTTGATTTGGATCTGAGGGGCAAAGAA
>NZ_JBHIPT010000019.1:0-5977 GCF_042196205.1 Bartonella sp. AP21QHHD
ACGTAACTGTGAGAAACCACTTTATCGCTAACTTCAACCCCACCTTCACGC
Organism: Bartonella sp. AP21QHHD; assembly: GCF_042196205.1. Taxonomy (NCBI): domain Bacteria; kingdom Pseudomonadati; phylum Pseudomonadota; class Alphaproteobacteria; order Hyphomicrobiales; family Bartonellaceae; genus Bartonella; species Bartonella sp. AP21QHHD. Next base: position 52 of record NZ_JBHIPT010000019.1, read on the forward strand.
ATGTTGGTAAGCGCTGAGACATCGAAGGTCATATCGCCTGACACGGCTTCTAAAAGACCCGAGCTGTTGATCACATGACCAGCCCGCTCTCCACTTAAACCACGGATGATGAGATTGTCTTCAGCAATGACATCGGCAAACTTATTAATAAAATCCCCATCTAAGGAGAAAATGGCAGATTTCTTGGCATAAATCAGCCCACTATTACTCAGATCAGCGCTCACATTGAGCGCAACCCCATCACCACTTGAACCAATACTGCCGGCATTGTCCAAAACATCTGCGGTTAAGACAAAAGCACCACCACTTTTGAGAACACCGTCTTCACCATTTAAAACCAGAGCAACTTGCCCCAATGACGGATCATGACTTTTTGCCACAAGCGTAAAACTGTCACTGGCTAAAAGCTGACCGGAATTGGCTAAAGACCCAAGCTTCGCATCAACAACACCGCCCACCATAATACCGGAATTGCTTAAAACATCATGACTGTTGAGAGTCAGTACCCCGCCTTGCGCTTCCACAAGCCCAGTTTGGGTGAGTGTGCCTGCCTTCAGCGTTACATCATAGGCGCCAACCTCACTTGTCTCGCCCATTGTCAATATGCCATCACTGGAAAGCTCTATCCGCTTTTTAGAGACAATGCGCCCCGTTTGGCTGAGATTTGTTTGCGCATGCAAAGCAATGGTATCATTGCTTTCTATTGTGCCACTATTGCTTAAATCACCGTGGCTGGTCAGTTGAAGGTCACCACGCTCAATCTCTATGTGCCCTGCTTGGATCACACTATCTGCAACAATATTGACTGCCCCTTGCGTAGAAATGAGACCATCAACATTCTCAAAACTGCCCACATCAATGCGCAAACCATCCCGCGCTAAAACATGCGCACCTTCATCATGTGTAGCGTTTTGTTGCTCTGAATTTGTCGTTTCAGCGCTTTTATTGACAAAAGACGTTGCAACAATCTTCATCTCACCGGCTAAAGCACTGAGAAGACCAGCCTCATTATTTATATGACCAGCACGTGTCTCTTTCAGCCCACCAATGCTGAGAGCCTCTTCTGCAATCATTCTGCCCTGTGTGTTGGTCAGATTACCATCACTGAATAGATCCATAGATTTTTTGGCGTAAATCAGCCCACTATTGCTGACATTCCCTGCCACATTGAGGGCAACATTCTCACCACTAGAGCCAAGCACACCGGCATTGTCTAATTGCCCTGCGGTCACAACAAAAACGCCACCACTTTGAAGGACACCTTCGGATGTATTCTTCAGAAAGGCTTGTTGCGGATCGGCGCCTTCTTGTGTGCTTACCATCAAATGCAAATCATCGGTTGCAATAAACGTCCCTTGATTGGTAAATGCACCAATATGAGCATCGACACTCTCACCGCGCATTGTGCCGCTATTTGCGACCCCATCACGCACTTGAAGGGTTAATGCTCCTTCTTGGGCTTCCACAGTCCCTGCTTGGGTTAAAGCATCAGCACTTAAAACCACATCATAACTTAAAATCGTGCTCTCTTGAGAGGTTGTGAACATGCCCCCCGCTGTCAAGGCAACCTGCTGCATACTGATAATATCACCCGTGTGATTGAGGGCACCATGGGCATCCAGCGTTATCTTCCCATTGGACCAGACAGTGCCTTCTTGGATCAGGGCACCGTGATGCGCATAAAGGTCAACTTTTTGCTCTGCCACTAAGCGCGCGCGTGATGTAAGCTCTGCTGCTTCCACCAAAAGAGAGCCGCCGGCGCTATAATGTCCAGCGCCTACAGTGAGCCCATCATCGGCGCTCAAGACAATATTCCCCTTGGCACCAATATGATTGTTTAAAGCGCTGATTTGATTGGTTTTAATGGTCAGATCGCCAAGGGAAGAAACCCCTGTTTGATCATTGTCTTGCATGCGGCTCAGATCAATTGTTGCTGCTTGGATCTCTAAAAGATCACCGGCGGCTATCCGCCCATTCCCCGCCTCAAGCTTTGCTGCCTGTAAATGCAAAGAACCCGTCGCTGACTGTTGACCATCACTCCCAATACCGCTTGCTAGAAGAGCATGAGACTGGAGCTTGATCAGATCGGCGTGCACATCAACAGCACCGCTTGCCGCAACGCGAGCTTGCTCAGCCAGTTCAACATGTTTCAAAGCCTTCAGTTCAACTGCTTCTTCTGAAAAAAGCAGATCTTTCACATGCACACTGTCGTGGTGAGAACGCGCTTTTACTGCTCCTTTGGCGCGTGCTTTAGAAATCACCAGCTTGCCATCACTTGTCAATCTCATGGCGCCTGCATTGGCAACCATGTCTCCGCGCATCTTAACGCCCGCACCTTTATCATTGGCAATCACGCGGATCTGCCCCGCATACATTCCACCAAACTCACTGGAATCAATCGCCAATTCCGGCTCTTTGCCATCAGAACCAAGAGAAGTTGCTTCGCGTTTGTCATAATCAAAATGATTGCGCCCCGCGATAACAGCCAAATCTCCTTTGACCTGTATGGGACCCCCGACACTGATCTTGCGCGAAACAAGATCAAAAATATCTAATGAACTCCCATCAGCCCCACGAAAACCTATGGTGATATCTCCACCCTCAACACGCAACCCAGTCAAAGCGCCATCGGCTCCAATGATCGGTTGTCCAGTCGATAAAGTCACCCGTGGTGTATTAATAAAGCCACAACCGTTACAGGTAATCCCATTGGGATTGGCGATAATAACATCCGCCATATGCCCATGTACTTCGCTCACGCCTTCAAGACGCGAGCGATTGGCACTCACCACTTCATTAAGAATAACCTTTGCTGCACCGCTATAACGCAAATTGCCGTTGCCTGGCACCAATCCCCCAAGCTGTGAACGCGAAACCTCCTCAGTCGAATTGTTCAAAATCACGCCATGGGTATCAACATTGAAACTGTCATATTTGTTATGAGAAAGACCCTGTCCATTGGGGCGAACAATATCAATCAGCGGCACATCATTGCCAGCTTTCCCCACCGTGGGGCGGAAAACAGAGCCAACCCCATCAGCTGCTTTAATCCCTTGGCTCTCTTGTGCAACAGGACTTCGCGCTCCAAGCGCTTGTGCTTGCAACAACAAAGGCTGAAAAGCTAAGCAAAAACTTAAAACAAGTGAAAGCCCTTTATGGATCCCTCGCTGCAAAACACAAAGAACGCGCTGCCATAGCTTGTATCCATATCCCAATCTATGCTTTTGATCTTTCAATCTCCGCATCTTCAGCTCCTCATAAAATTCTTTATCTCTTAAAAAAACAACCCATATGGGTATAAACAGCGCAGCGATATTTTTACCGCCCCTTTGCTCTAAAATCTTAATAATGCCCGCACTTGAAATAACCCTGTCGCATTTCCCTTTTCTCGCACTGTCGATTGGGTTAAAATATTTGAATAAGACACATCAATATCCGTAATGTCTCCGGTTGCATGGAAACCAAGAGTTGCCCCAACGAGGCTCCCGCCAAAACTGTTTTTGTTTACATCATTGGCCACGGCCCCCAGATCAAGCGCCATATAAGGGGCAAATTGGCTCATAAATTTACGCCCCATTCTCGAAGAAAAACTTGGCAACAACAGCGACAATTCATTGCGCCAAAACGCCCCATTATTGCCGTAATAAATCGCCTCACGCACCCCGCGCACAGAGGAACTGCCACCAAGCGATATTTGCTCTGAACTAAACAACGTGTCGGGTGATAATTGTCCTGAAAACAGCGTGTTATAGCGAAAGTTATATTGTTTGAGCGAAAAAGGACGCACGTAGCCTAGGGAAAAAGACAATTTGGAAAATTGCCCTTTGGGTGAATTTTTTGTTGTATTCTCTTGCTCTTTATCATCATAAGCGCCAAGAATTGCCAACCCTTTATGAAACCCTATATGCGCGCTTAATTCTCCTCCAAGCCACTTGCGCGAATGATCAAGCTCAAAGGTTGCAATAGCTAGTTTACGGCTGGAAACATCAACCCGACTGCCCATAATAAAATTATCAGAATATTTCCATGTCAACCGTCCTGTAAGCCAGGTCTTTCCCTCTTGATCACGGTCGATAACCCGTGAAATCCACGGTGTCAGCGATAAAGACTTGCCCGCAGTCATAATATCGGAAAATATTCCCTTAACACTCGAATGATATTGGCTCCACGTCCCATCAAAACCCGTTGTCCAAGTGCCATAGGGTAGAGAAAATGATCCCGTTAGAGTATCACTATTGGGGCGCTTGTGAGAAAAATGATACGGACTACCATCCATAGAGCGCTGATAGCTCAACGACCATTGATCATTGATCCCTAACAGATCATCAAAAGAAAGGCTCAAGCGCGTTTGATAAAGCCCTGTTGCTTTAGCGCCAAGATTATCGCTGGAAAGCGTAATAAGCCAAGGTTTCTGTTTTTCAATATGAACATCGAGTATCGAACCACCCGAATTGCTCCCCGCACCAAGATTAATGGTGGCTTGGCGTGAGAAAAGCCGATTGATTTGATCAAGCCCTTGCTCTATCTGGCGCAGATTGGTCGGCTTCCCAATAAGGTTTGGAAAAGCCGTGGTGATTTCTCCTTGAGATTTCCTTCCAACTTTATGCCCATCAAGGGTAATATCTTCCATCATGCCTTCAACAACAACAATCTTGAGATGACCGCCGCTTAAATCCTGCTCAGGCAAATAAGCCCGCACTGCAATATAGCCGCGCTTCATATAAAGCTTGGTCACCGCTTTGAGCACTTTATTGATTTCGGCAATCCCCAAACACCGTCCTTCCCAAAGAGAAATGGCTTCATGAAGGTCGGTATGAGAAATCAACTGAGCACCAACAAATTCAATGCTTTTGATCAGCAAACAGGTTGTACTAGGCGAAGCACCATAGGCAGATGTGCTATCATCGTCTGGCAAAAATATCCCATGTGTTTCGTTTCTACGGTGCAATCGTTGAAAACGCTGTTCTTGCGTTTGTTGTCGTTGGATGCTCTCTGATTGATTAATCGCTTTCTCACGAATGTTTTGGGCAAAACTCGGCAACGAGAAAAGGCACAAAATAGCCGCAAAAACAAAAATGAAAAAAAATCTATGCATTCATTGTGCCCTCAAAATGAGCAACAAAATGAACCATATCGTCAGCGTCACAGAAAAAATCGCCAACCGCGTAACAATTTTTTAATTTTTTGATGAGAATAATACTTATAACATCTGAGAAAAAAGCATAGACTGTACTGTATACACCTGCTTTATGAGTTGTGCAAACCATATCATTTCCCCCGCTTTTGAAGATTTTACAATGACATTGTTAAATGACAATCATACACTCTAATATGCTTCTTAATTTTAAGGTGTTGCATGTAATATAATTTTGAGCTTTAAGTAAAGACTCTTATTCATAGAATAGACCAAATTTATTGGAACTGTTACATATTAGAGACAACAAAAAACACTCCATTATTATCGCTTGATAAGAAAAATAGTATGACAATCGCTTATTTACTAAAATAAGAAAAAAAGAAAATGCGTAATGCTATAACTGATGAAGGATTAGCATATTTAAAAGCCGCTTATCCTAATGAAAAAACACTAAAGATGATCTGTTTTATTATGTTTACGGTTTTTTGCATTCAGAAGATTATCGCACCCGTTATGCTGATAATTTATGCAAAGAATTGCCTCGTATCCCTTGCGTAAAAACGGCTGATGATTTTTGGAAATTTGTGACAGCAGGGCGTGAACTCGGTCATTTGCACGTAAACTATGAAACTGTAGAACCTTATCCTGTCACCTTTAAAAAGGGTAATCCAAAACAGACAGAAATCTCTAATCTCGAAAAATTCTATTATGTAACTGAAATAAAATTTGCAAAAATTAAGAATAGTAAGGAAAAGGATAAATCAACTGTTATTTATAACAGCAATATCA
>NZ_JBHIPT010000020.1:0-1333 GCF_042196205.1 Bartonella sp. AP21QHHD
ATGGCATCATGCCTCTGTAAACCAACAGTTTTGTTTTCCTCTATAGAGTCTGTAAATAAAAGGGTTTGTTTCTCACTTTTACTTTTTGAAACCGTAGCATCTTCATAGATATATCTTGGAAAGCATTGACTATTCTCCATCACTTGAAATTCAGGCACATTCTTAGTCATAATAACAGAAAAATCTTTCTTTGCTCCCGTACCTGTAATTTGTATTACTCTATTTTCAACCGCTTGCCCCATTGGAAATATACATGGAATTTGGGCAACCATTTCATTAAAGGCACGATTGTAATAGAGCCATTGTTGTGTAAAAGGACGATATAGGCTTTGAATAAGGCATGTATCTTCAAATTCAAAAATCTTTCCTTTAGTTAAATGTTTCTTAAGATTAATACTCCAACTAATTTTGCTTTCATCGGCATTAACAAAATTATCTACAGTTTTAGTACGTGTTTTACCGTTATCATGTGTATAAACACCATTAAAACGCTCCACTTCACTATTGTAGAAAGTAATCATATTACTCATATTCTTCGCGAGAGTTTCATTGCTTGCATTGTATGCCCAAGCATCACGATTGGTTTTTAGACCACAAGAATAAATCTCAAACAGTTTTTTACTATGAGGTTTCTTATCACCTAAAGCTAGGAATGTCTTGAAACTGTCATCACGTTGACCAAGCCAATCATTATGCTTATCCGGTATAATTATTTGCCAACCTTGTTTGCTCTGTGTAATACCATCAATGCTACCAAATTTTTTAATTGTCTTAAGCTTTTTTTCTCTTGTGAGATAATCTCCAATATCACGGAAATATATTTTCCCACGCTGTTGAGATTCTGGATTTTTTATGAGAATAGAGATAGCTATGGGAGCCCGTGATCCAGAACCAAAAATCTTACCACCTTCTTTTCGCGAAAGTTCTCCAGAGGTTCGTTGATTACCCCGTAAATGGAAAATATAAAGGCTGCTAAATTCCTTAACGAGGCATTTTCTTAAACCATTTAAAGAACATGCATTAATAAACCCTGCGTTTGTCACAAAACCAATAATACCACAATCTTTTATACGGTCACTAGCCCATCGAATTGCTCGTATATAGCTATCATAAAGTGCTTGCATATTGATTGATTCAGATTGAGCAGCATAAGTTTCACTGATACGATTATCTAATATGGGATAAGGGGTATTCTTCGCATTATCATTAGCACTTTTTTGACCAGTTGAATAAGGCGGGTTGCCGAAGATAACTTCGATAGTCAAATTTTTCTGATGTTCCAAATATTCACTGTTTTCTTTGAGTATACCTTCCATAAGATCTTGTTTTTCAA
>NZ_JBHIPT010000021.1:0-1782 GCF_042196205.1 Bartonella sp. AP21QHHD
TGGTAAGCCCGTTTATAAGGCGACAGAAACCGGTTTATTAGCCTTATCGGGAGGAGAGATACAAGATGGCTGTCTTTATACCGTTATTTACGATGAAGATATAACTGGTTGGCAAATTCTCAATCCGACAAGGGGCAAAGTTTCTTCCTTAAAACGTTTACCTTCCGGTCTGATAGGACCGTTTGCAATGGAACGCTTGCCAGATGGTTGGTTGCCATGTGATGGAAGTGCTTATTCGCGAAGAACGTATAGAGCCTTGTTTGAAGTAATAGGGACGACGTGGGGAGAAGGGGATGGCGCCACGACGTTTAATGTTCCCGATTTTCGGGGGCTATTTTTACGGGGACTTGATAATGAACGCAATTTAGACCCTNGCTCTCATTCAACATACAAAACAGTGAATTATCATTATAAATCAGTGTGTTGTAGGTTTACAGAAAAAGACAAGCCGCCGCGTTTACCTTGGTTTATCAGGAGCCCCTTTGCTAATTTTTTATATTATTCAACGCCTATAACAGAAGGTCTGAATGACAGAGAGCATCATGAACATCATCTCATGGCAGAGAGGGNCTATAACAGAAGGTCTGAATGACAGAGAGCATCATGAACATCATCTCATGGCAGAGAGGGTTGGTGGTGTTGAAACGCGCCCCGTTAATGTGAGTGTAATTTATGGGATCAAGACATGAGGAGTTGAAATGTCATTAAAACCGTTTGCGATATCAGAGATTAGCGACCCGTCTCAAGTACGGGTCGTTTTGTATTCTGGGGGAGGTTTTGTTCATGCGCCGCTTACTGGCGTTTTTGATTTACTGAAAGCCGCTTTGAAAACAGAGCTTGATGGTTCACTGAAAGATTTAGAGAAGCGCTTAGAGACCTTAAGAGAAGAGTTTGAAGATTTGAAAGAGTGTTCATTTTAGGTTTAATGGAGGAATAAAGCAGATGAAAATACCTGATCATAGTCATGAGTATCTGATACCAATAGCCACGAAAGAGGAAATCAGAGAAGGAACTTCGCAAGATAGCGTTGTTGTTCCGAAGATTTTAGGGACGGCATCTTTGTATTCGTATGAAACCTTTGCGCCGTTAGAACAGGTTGTGAATGCAAGGCAAGAGTCGGAAAAAGCCATGGCGCGTGCGAATGGTGCGCAACAGGTTGCAGAAGAATCGAAATCTATTGCTGAACGTGCAGAACAAACAGCGAAAGATGCTTCTCAAACAGCAACAGAGACAACCCAAGTAGCAGCGACCGCGGTAGCGACGAGTCATGAAGTTAAGACGATAGCAACACAAGCAAGTCTTAAGGCGGATGGCGCAAAACGGACAGCTGATGATGCCAAGGATATTGCAGAAGAGGCAAAGGCTCTTTCAGAACAATCCAAGAATGCTTGTGCTGAAGTCAAGGAATCTGTTGCAACTGTTAAGAGAGTTGCCGAATCGGCGCAAACAGGAGTGGAACAAGCCTCGCAAACAGCTTCAGAAGCGAAGGGTTTGGCGGAAGCGGCGAAAAGTGCAGCAGAGAGTGTAACAGAGAAAGTAGATCAAGCACTAAGAGAGGCTAGCGATGCAAAATCTAAAGCAGAAGGCTTAGAAACAATAGCCAATGAAGCAAAATCCACGAGTGATCATGCAAGCCAAACCGCTTTGAGTGCAAAAAGTTTATCAGAAGAAGCCAAGGAAGTAGCCGAGACTGCGAAGTCGACAGCAGAAGAAGCGAAGAGTGTTGCGGAGCAAGCAAAAGAAGAAGCTGATACGACGAAGCAAGGGCTTGGAGAGGTCAAG
>NZ_JBHIPT010000022.1:0-5181 GCF_042196205.1 Bartonella sp. AP21QHHD
CCCCCCCCCGTCTCTTTGAGGCCCCTACCTCTGTTGAGAGAAGTATTTGAGGGCTTAGTGCTCATGTGTTGACAATATAAAAGCAGACGTGCCGTCTTCGTTTCTCTTTCTTCAGATGATGATCCCAAGCCTTCTGGCGATCTCTTAAAATAAAGCCTCACATCATAATCATTTCGCGGTTTCAAAGAAAAATATGCGTTTCAAGGTGCCATGGATTTTAAAAACTATGGATTTATTAAAACTTATGGGTTTTAAAAAAGGCTTTAAAAGGAAATGACTAAAAAAGAAAGCCACTTAAAAAAGCTTTTCCAGTGATTTAAGATGATACCGGGGAAGGTTTTCCGGTTTATCCCGGAGGGCTTGTAGCTCAGTTGGTTAGAGCGCGCGCTTGATAAGCGTGAGGTCGGAGGTTCAAGTCCTCCCAGGCCCACCAATTTATGCTCGTTTTTTGCTTATCCAAGAGTATGAAGCTTCAGCGTATTAAAAACGCTTCAATCTTTGTTTATTTTTAAAGATTTAATTTTATCATCCAAAGATTATTTGTTAAATTTATCTTATTAAGCTTTCAAAGAGGCTTTTAAAGCCCCTTCAGTGGTACAGATAAATTTAAATGATGCAAATCAAAATAGTACAGGGAATGCAAGTTGATAAATCTTGTTAAAGTTGATTTGAAAGAGCATTATTTAGGGGCCGTAGCTCAGCTGGGAGAGCACCTGCTTTGCAAGCAGGGGGTCGTCGGTTCGATCCCGTCCGGCTCCACCATTTAGGTCATCATCATGTTGTAAGAACACGGTTTAGTAAAAGGTCCAGTGATCTTTTGCTTGTTCTATTGAAATTGTGAAGAGAAGATATATTCAGACATGTTCCTTTTTTAAGGTTCCTTCTGAGGTACAAGTTTTTTGTTAAGAAAAATACTTTCTTGGGAAAATGCTTGTTGTCGAAAAAAGGTTTTGGAAAACAGATTTGAAAAAAGATCTTGAAAGAAAAACCTTTCTTCCGAAGAGGAAATCTTAATTTAGAAAAAGAGACATGTGTCGCAAGGGAATGCTCAAAGCCCTTGCTTATGATTGGAAGCTTAACCGCGCCATTGAATATATCTCGAGAAGCTGGTCTTTTCTGCTGATATTTGGTTTGTTTTGCGCTTTATTTTGCACAAGATAAAGAGAAGCAGACAAACCGTGAATGAATATTGGCAATGAGAACGATCAAGTGTCTTAAGGGCATTTGGTGGATGCCTTGGCATGCACAGGCGATGAAGGACGTGATACGCTGCGATAAGCTACGGGGAGGTGCGAATACCCTTTGATCCGTAGATTTCCGAATGGGGTAACCCACCTTTGATGGCTAGAAAAATTAAGCTGTTTTTGTAAAAGGACAGTTTAGTTTTCTAGTCATCTAATAAAGGTATCTACACCTGAATAAAATAGGGTGTAAGAAGCAAACGCAGGGAACTGAAACATCTAAGTACCTGTAGGAAAGGACATCAAACGAGACTCCGTTAGTAGTGGCGAGCGAACGCGGACCAGGCCAGTGGCTTGAATTAAGAAAAGTAGAAACGACTGGAAAGTCGTACCAAAGTGGGTGATAGTCCCGTATACGTAAATCTGATTTAAGTCCTAGAGTAGGGCGGGACACGTGAAATCCTGTCTGAACATGGGTCGACCACGATCCAAGCCTAAGTACTCGTGCATGACCGATAGCGCACCAGTACCGTGAGGGAAAGGTGAAAAGTACCCCGACAAGGGGAGTGAAATAGTACCTGAAACCGAATGCCTACAAACAGTCGGAGCCCAAGATACGTTCTGGGTGACGGCGTACCTTTTGTATAATGGGTCAGCGACTTAGTCTAACGAGCAAGCTTAAGCCGGTAGGTGTAGGCGTAGCGAAAGCGAGTCTGAATAGGGCGTTCAGTTCGTTGGATTAGACCCGAAACCGAGTGATCTAGCCATGAGCAGGCTGAAGGTAAGGTAACACTTACTGAAGGGCCGAACCCGTATCTGTTGCAATAGATTGGGATGACTTGTGGCTAGGGGTGAAAGGCCAATCAAACTCGGAAATAGCTGGTTCTCCGCGAAATCTATTTAGGTAGAGCGTTAGTCGAATTCTCCAGGGGGTAGAGCACTGGATGGGCTAGGGGTCCTCACCGGATTACCAAACCTAACCAAACTCCGAATACCTGGAAGAACTAACTAGCAGACACACGGCGGGTGCTAACGTCCGTCGTGGAGAGGGAAACAACCCTGACCACCATCTAAGGTCCCCAAGTTATGGCTAAGTGGGAAAGGATGTGAGGATCCCAAAACAACCAGGATGTTGGCTTAGAAGCAGCCACCATTTAAAGAAAGCGTAACAGCTCACTGGTCTAAATAAGGGTCCCTGCGCCGAAAATGTAACGGGGCTAAAGCCATACACCGAAGCTGTGGATTTACTCTTTATTGAGTAAGTGGTAGCGGAGCGTTCCGTAAGCCTGTGAAGGGAGACTCGTGAGAGCTCCTGGAGGTATCGGAAGTGAGAATGCTGACATGAGTAACGATAAAGGGAGTGAGAGACTCCCTCGCCGAAAGTCCAAGGGTTCCTGCTTAAAGTTAATCTGAGCAGGGTGAGTCGGCCCCTAAGGCGAGGCCGAAAGGCGTAGTCGATGGGAACCACGTTAATATTCGTGGACCTGTGGGTAGTGACGGATTGCGTATATTGTAAGATCTTATTGGATTGATCTTGCAGTGAAGCAGTTCCAGGAAATAGCTCCCACATATAGACCGTACCCCAAACCGACACAGGTGGACTGGTAGAGAATACTAAGGCGCTTGAGAGAACTACGTTGAAGGAACTCGGCAAATTGCACGCGTAACTTTGGAAGAAGCGTGACCCTTTAGCGGGCAACCGTTAGAGGGTGGCACAGACCAGGGGGTAGCGACTGTTTACCAAAAACACAGGGCTCTGCGAAGTCGCAAGACGACGTATAGGGTCTGACGCCTGCCCGGTGCTGGAAGGTTAAGAGGAGATGTGCAAGCATTGAATTGAAGCCCCAGTAAACGGCGGCCGTAACTATAACGGTCCTAAGGTAGCGAAATTCCTTGTCGGGTAAGTTCCGACCTGCACGAATGGCGTAACGACTTCCCCGCTGTCTCCAACGTAGACTCAGTGAAATTGAATTCCCCGTGAAGATGCGGGGTTCCTGCGGTTAGACGGAAAGACCCCGTGCACCTTTACTATAGCTTTACACTGGCATTTGTGTCTGTATGTGTAGGATAGGTGGTAGACTTTGAAGCAGGGGCGCTAGCTCTTGTGGAGTCATCCTTGAAATACCACCCTTACCGATATGGATGTCTAACCGCAGTCCGTTATCCGGATTCGGGACCGTGTATGGTGGGTAGTTTGACTGGGGCGGTCGCCTCCTAAAGAGTAACGGAGGCGCGCGATGGTAGGCTCAAAACGGTCGGAAATCGTTTGTTGAGTGCAATGGCATAAGCCTGCCTGACTGTGAGACTGACAAGTCGAGCAGAGTCGAAAGACGGTCATAGTGATCCGGTGGTCCCGTGTGGAAGGGCCATCGCTCAACGGATAAAAGGTACGCCGGGGATAACAGGCTGATGACCCCCAAGAGTCCATATCGACGGGGTTGTTTGGCACCTCGATGTCGACTCATCGCATCCTGGGGCTGGAGCAGGTCCCAAGGGTATGGCTGTTCGCCATTTAAAGCGGTACGTGAGTTGGGTTCAGAACGTCGTGAGACAGTTCGGTCCCTATCTGCCGTGGGTGTAGGAATATTGACAGGATCTGTCCCTAGTACGAGAGGACCGGGATGGACGTATCTCTGGTGGACCTGTTGTGGCGCCAGCCGCATAGCAGGGTAGCTATATACGGAAGGGATAACCGCTGAAGGCATCTAAGCGGGAAACCCACCTGAAAACGAGTATTCCCTGAGAACCGTGGTAGACCACCACGTTGATAGGTCAGGTGTGGAAGTGTGGTAACACATGAAGCTTACTGATACTAATCGTTCGATCGACTTGATCGTTCTCATTTCCCATATTCTTTCAAAAATATAAAATTCCAGCTTCTCATCATTCATGCTTTTTGCTGACTTGGTGGTTATGGCGGAGTGAACGCACCCGATCCCATCCCGAACTCGGCCGTGAAACGCTCCAGCGCTGATGGTACTTTGCCTTAAGGCACGGGAGAGTAAGTCGCCGCCAGGTCTGCTAAAGGCATGATAGATAACAATTCAAAAAAAATATAACGATAAATATCAATGCTCAATACTGAGAGTAGACAATAAAAAAATCTTGTCTTAAAATATATGACGCGGGGTGGAGCAGCCCGGTAGCTCGTCAGGCTCATAACCTGAAGGCCGCAGGTTCAAATCCTGCCCCCGCAACCAAATGCAAACACTAATAATTCCATAAAAATCAAATGATCTCTAAACATGACAATACACCCATAGTATTGTGTGAAAATATAATAATGCACGTCATGAAAAATGTTATGAATAACTCTTTACTCAAACTTCCCCCTATACTAGGAAAAGTCAGTAATTTACCTACATAAGTTCCCCTTCCTGCTACACTTTTCTCATAGAAACTCATCAAAACAGTAAAAAACTAGTTGCCCTTAAACGCACCAAGACCTAGGAGCGGCTTTGAAACTGGATCTGGTGCCTTCTCATCTCATAAAAGAATGCAATAGGGACTAATAAAGGGCATGCCACTAATGAAGCAGTGGTAGGCAGAGGCAGGTAGAGAATGCTTTCTTCTCTCTAAAACAATAAATCTAAAAGCTCTTCTTAGTACTGGAAAACAAAAATATCATCAATCTCTGAAAATAAAAGCAGAAAAAACAAGTGTAACGCGTAAACGCATGGAGTAAAATGCTATTCACTTGCAACTCTTCCCACGTACAAAACCCAAATAAGAACTAGGGGCATGCTACTAATCATCATGCACCTTCGGAAAGCAAGGGGGGGGTAAAAGCCATTAAGGTACGTAATGCCACGCACTTAAAGGGCGCTCAAGGACTAAATCTAAACTCAGATTCTCTTGGATTTTATATCATCCTTCCCTTTGTTCTATGTGTAGTCTGTATAGCCAAATCCTCAAAACAATCTGCCAACTTTTTGTAACAAAAAAACTGCAAACAATTCATTGAACTCCAAACTATCTATATCACTAAATACTAAGGGGG